>CAYIGO010000008.1:0-15136 GCA_964362965.1 uncultured Gammaproteobacteria bacterium
TCCAGAGATTGGGAATAGCTTTGTAGACTTTGAGATTAACTGTAGTCTGGCGGTCGGTAAAGAATAATTTTATACTTTTGAAATTCATAAAATCGTGACGAAGATCGAAAAACAACAAAGGTGACATTAACAATAAAAACATGATGATAGAGGTTAGAAGGTAGAAGTTAGTCTTTGAATCTTTGAACTTTTGAAATGCTAGAAAAGTATAAATTAAAATTACTGGAAAAAGTAATAATCCAAAATAGTGTGAATTTAGGACGAAGGCTAGTGAGATGGTAGAAATAATCAACCAGCGCCAGTAGCCAAATTTCCAGACTTTCCAGATGCCATACATGGCAAGAAGGGCAAAAAATGGCATGATATTTGGATTCCAGGATGAACGAGAATATATGATGATAGTAGGCGATAGGCAATAGGCAATAGAAATTAGGAGTGCAGAACTACGGCCAAATAATTGTCTCCCCCACCACCAGAGCAAACCCACTGTAGCTACACCAAGTATTGCAACTGCAACCGCAGGACCAACCGGGGATAACCCAAATAGCGCCAATGACGGTATCATCATATAGTAATACAATGGACCCAAATACATATTGCCTACAGATGTCCCAGGCCCCAGAAGTGTAAATTTCTTGCCTATTACCATGTCACGCACCACCATTGCATCCCGTCCCTCATCACCCAAAAATGTCATATATTGGTCAATTTTGTACATCCGTGTAAATCCGGCAATCAAAAGTATCAGACCTATCAATATCGCCTCCCAACGGAATACAGCCAATCCCCTCTCAACCATCAATTCATTTTTTAGCTGCCACCAAAATATTAATAATTCTCGCAGAGCTTTGACGGCAACATGCAATTTTCCACCAGTAGATACACCTGCAGTCCTGGGTAAATGAGTGACTGGAATCTCGATAATTTTTAAATTTCTGGCCCTAGCACCTGCATATAATTGAGTATCGATCATCGCCCCGTCAGAAGAAAGACTCAATTTATCGAGGATACTTCGTCTAAACAGTTTGAACCCACAATCAATATCTGTAGCCAAATAGCCAAACAAGGCTCGGACCAAAGTATTCCAAGTCCATCTGAGTGCTTTACGATAAAATGAGAAATCTTTATCATGAACCCTTATACCGCTGACGATATCGGCATTATGCTGTTTTTGGAGATCAAATAATTTTTCTATTTCGCTAATATCAAACTGATTGTCACTTGGTATAAAACAAATAAATTCATTCTTTGCCTTGGCAAATCCTGCCTTGAGTGACCCACCATATCCCCTATTTGGCTTGTTGTGAACGACTACCAATTTCTTGTGTTTCTTTGCCAGTTGATCAACCAGCTCGCCAGTTTTATCTTTGGATCCATCGTCCACTACTATAATTTCATAGTCATAGCTTGATTTCTGAAAGAAATTATTAAGAATGGTAATACACTTGACTATGTTTCCTTCCTCGTTATACGCAGGTACGACAACCGAAAGACTCTGTTTCATGGTATGATTTTATCATGAAGATTGATAAGAATTGGCTCATTATCATTCTGGTTACACTAATCTCAACCATAGCAGTCTGGTGGGCTGTAGGATTTAAGACAATTTACCAAAACTTTGATGGTCCATATTACCTGGTAGTAGCCAAAAGCTGGTACGACAAAGCCACCATTGGAAAATATTTCTCGTTTAATCTCCCTCTCGAATATTATCCCGCTCACTTTCCGCTGTATCCTATTGCCACCAAGCTAATTTCCTGGTTACCCCTTTTGAATCCACTGAAATCTATGCTTTTGATAAACTTAGTTGCTACTGCTGCCTCTGCAATTGTCTTTTTTGAAATACTAAAAAACAAAAAGGTCCCACACGCTTTATTTATGGCTCTAGTATTTTTGTTTATTTGGCCCAGAATGTGGGCTGTCCGAAGCATTGGTAGTCCGGAAACCTTATTTATCCTCTGGATTCTCTTATCACTCAAATATTTTGAATTTAAGAAATATTTATTAGCCGGAATATTTGGATCTCTGGCGGTACTCACTAAAAGTCCAGGAATTTTATTATTTCCAGTGTATTTAATAGCTTCGACGTTAGACAGAAAGATTTGGCCCACTCTCTTTATTCCAATATCACTTCTGATATTATTTTCTTTTTTCAAAATCCAAACTGGGGACTTTTTGGCATACTTTAATTCTGGAGATAATATTCACCTTCAGGCATTACCCTTTAAAATATTTGATAGTTCACAGCCTTGGGTTGGCTCTTTTTGGCTGGAGGACATTATCTGGATATATCTGATCGGTGGCTTGGGTGTCTATTACGCATTCCAAAAAGACCGGCTCTGGGGAATATTTGGCATGGTATTTTATAGTGTAATTTTGTTTGTCTCTCACCGCGATATCGCCAGATACAGTCTACCGTTAATTCCTATTATATTGTATGGGTTTTCCGATTTATTCAAGCGAAAAGAAGTCAGAATAGCCTTAATTTTGTTAATTATCCCCTTATACTTTTATACCTTAAACTTTTTAACCCACAATACTGTAGCTATTTCTGATTGGGGACCTTTTCTTTCCAAATGACCTTGGTGTACATAAAATAGTTATAAGGCAGAACGATAAAGCCAATAATTATAGGCAAGGCCAATTGCCGTGGAACATTTAGGTAGGTTACAGCCACAAATCCTAGTACACTTTGAATGATCAAACCACCCGAAGATGTAAGATTAAATTGCAAAAATTTCATAAATAACCTAGTTAAGCCGGTAATTTTCTCTGATCTAAAAGTCCACAAATTATTAATAGTAAAGTTACTGATAATTGCCAGTTCTGTAGATATTAACCAGGCAAGTAGTTCACCTCTATTAGCCAACATTGCCAAAAAAGAAGCGTTTACAAAATATCCAATAAAGCCAGTAACTCCAAACCTAAATATTTTTTGCTGAAGTAAAAATATTACCCTTAATGTTTCAAACAATTCGTTTTTGATAATTTTGGATTCGCCGGAGGTGCGATTACCAAAGACAAAAGGCACTTCTTTTACCCGTGCCCCTTTCGAGACCATATAATGCAACAAGTGAATTTTGTAAGCAAAACTTTTGGACAATAATTTGTCAAAATAGAACTCGTCCATGAAACCTTTGACTCTGGATAGCTTGAATCCTCCGGTCACGTCATGAATTTTTGGCAGTATTAACAATACTCTTG
Source organism: uncultured Gammaproteobacteria bacterium (assembly GCA_964362965.1). GTDB lineage: Bacteria > Patescibacteriota > Microgenomatia > CAZETR01 > Amesbacteraceae > JACRNA01. The sequence goes on from CAYIGO010000008.1 coordinate 3,205, forward strand.
CCACCAGATTACCCACTACACTCAAAAGTTTGCGTTCGATACTCCATTCTCTGGGAATCGAACCACCTTTGATGTACCTGGAACCCAAAATATAATCATAATTATCGATTTCCTTCACCAGTGATTTGATACTTTCGGGTGGATGTTGAAAATCCCCATCAAATTCCAGTAGCCAATCGGCTTCCAGCTCCTTTATTGCATAGGTCATGCCTTTGGCATAGGCTTTCCCAAGTCCTTCTTTCTTGGTTTCGACTATGACATGTAACCAATCGTACTTTTTTTGATATTTTCTGATGACATCTGCAGTACCGTCAGGACTATTTCCGTCTATATACAACAAATTCATTTCGTGTGGCTTTATATCCGAAAAAACCCGAGCCAAGGCCTCTATCATCTTGGGTGTATTGTCTTTTTCGTTATAGGTGGGGATAATTACAACTATTTTCATATATAATTCATTTTAGCATGCAAATAGACATTCTCACCCTCTTTCCCCCGATGTTTTCAGGGCCATTTGATTATTCTATTGTTAAAAGGGCTATAGATAATAAGATATTAGATATTAGATTAATAGATATTAGAGGATTCGCGACGGATAAATATAAATCAGTAGATGACAAACCGTATGGTGGAGGTGCCGGTATGATTATGCGAGTTGATATTCTCGATAAGGCACTGGCTGGTAGAACTGGTAAAGTTATTTTGCTAGACGCGGGAGGGGAAAAGTTTACCCAAAAGAAGGCTGTTGAATTGTCTCAGGAACAAAATTTGATAATTATTTGCGGTCATTATGAGGGAGTTGATCACCGAGTTCACGAACATCTGGCAGATGAAATAATTTCGGTCGGTGACTATGTCCTATCTGGCGGTGAAATCCCAGCTATGATTTTGGTCGACTCCATCACCCGCCTGCTCCCAGGGTCCCTTGGTAATCCCCAATCCCTATCCGAGGAATCTTTTTCCCACAATTCACAACTCACTACCGAATATCCCCAGTATACTAGGCCTGAAGAATACAACGGCTGGAAAGTACCAGAAATTTTATTATCTGGCGATCATAAAAAAATTAAAGATTGGAGGGCTTTAAAAGATCTTTCCAACAATCATTAGCTACTGTTCGAGTTTTAGATGATGCAACCGTCTTTTCCATTTGCTCTCTAATATAATTTTTGTCTCCAGTTTTGAAATTTTCTGCTAATTTCATAATAATTTCTTTCATCCTTGATTCATAAGTTCCAACTTCTCCAATAATCGATATCAATTTTGAATTGTCTAATATGGCGTCTGCTCTCTTTTCGGGATTCATAGTATTCAGTTCTTCTTTTGTAATTTTGTTTACAGGCAAATTTGGCAGGACATATTTCTTTAACATCACTCCCATACGATATGGGGTAGTCCATCCGGTGTTCACAACATGTAAAATGCCTGTCACTCTTTTTTGAATCAACTTTTCCGTCCAATTCATCAAATCCTCAATTATCGTTCCATTATTTGGTACATCAATAAATTTAGTAAAGGTCAACATCTTTACTAACATGTTTTTAGTACTTATTTCAGAAGAGATTGGCTGTCTTGGCCTAAGAATTAGATATTTAAACTTATTAGACCTTTTGAAAATTATAATATTCTCTGCCCAGGCTTTTGTCAATGAATAATATGATTCTGGTTTGGGTATCGCAGTTTCAGATTTGATATCATTCTCATCTTTACTCTCCAAGATGCAGCCACTCGATAAATGTATAAAATAAATGTCGTTTTTGTCACAAATTTGGGCTATATTATCAGTCCCAAGAACATTCACACTAAATGCTTCAAGTTTGTTATTAACACACCATTCTAAATTTGTCTTTGCAGCAGTATTTATTATTACAGACGGCTTGTATTTTTCTACTTCTTCATCCACCTCATCTTTTAATGTAATATTTACCGAAGTAATTTTTACCTCATATTCTAAACCAGAGAAATATCTTAAATAAAAATTTCCTAGCATCCCATTTCCAAATATTAATATCCTATCTTTTGCCATAAACTTTTTCGTAATGCTCTCTAAATTCGCCAGACTTAATTTTTTTCCACCAAGCCTCGTTCTTCATATACCATTCTACTGTCAAGCGAATTGAATCGTCAAGTTTATATTTAGGTGTCCAGCCTAAGGCTTTGATCTTACTCCAGTCAACGGCATACTTTCGATCATGTCCTAGGCGATCGGTCACAAATTCCATCCAATTACCTTCTTTATTCATAATTTTCAAGATCTTTGACACCAACTGGATATTTGAGATTTCTTCATGATCTGAGCCTACCATATATCTTTCTCCGGGTTTTCCTTTTTTGAGAATCAAATCGATAGCGCTACAATGATCTTCGACATAGAGCCAATCGCGGACATTTTCACCAGTACCATAAACCGGGATTTTTTTACCTTCTAAAACATTGGTAATAGCCAAAGGCATAAATTTTTCGGGATACTGATAAGGGCCAATATTGTTGGTGCAATTTGAAATTGTAGTGAATAAGCCATAAGTATGCTGATAAGACATGACCAACATTTCGGCAGCAGCTTTAGTGGCCGAATATTCATTACTAGGGTCAAGTAGCGTAGTTTCACTAAACTTATCTTTCGAGTCTAAGGCTAAATCACCGAAAACTTCATCTGTTGAAATTTGATGAAACCTAGATACTTTGTAAACACGGGATAATTCTAATAAATTTTTAGTTCCAATAATATTGGTGTTAATAAATTCATATGGATCATAGAGTGATCTGTCAACATGTGTTGAAGCTGCAAAGTTAACTACTACGTCGATGCCCTGCTTGAATACGGGCTCTAACTCGGTATATTTGGCAATATCGGCTTTAACGAAACTGTATTTGGGTTTTTTATCCACGCTTTTATGATTTTCAAGATTCCCTGCATACTTCAAAGCATCAAGATTGATAATCTCATCATCTGTATACTTGGCAAGCCAATAATGAATAAAATTACTACCAATAAATCCTGCTCCACCGGTCACTAATATTTTCATAACATTATTCTACTAAATTAATTAAATACTTACCATATCCACTCTTAAGCAAAGGGCTTGCTATTTCAAATAGCTGTTTTTTGGAAATATATCCCATGCGGTAGGCAACCTCTTCGATACAACCGATCTTTTGTCCTTGGCGTTCTTCAATTACCTGAACAAATTGCGATGCCTGCATAAGTGAACTCACTGTACCAGTATCTAACCATGCAGTCCCCCGATTAAGGATGGCCACTTTTAGTTTACCTTGCCTTAGATATTCTTTATTGATATCAGTAATTTCATACTCGCCACGTGCACTAGGCTTGAGTTTCGATGCAATATCGACAACCTCATTGTCATAAAAATATAATCCGGGTACAGCATATTTTGACTTGGGTTTTTCCGGTTTCTCTTCAATGGAAATAGCTATGTTATTCTTATCAAATTCTATTACTCCATATCGTTCAGGGTCTGAAACTTGATACGCGAAGACAACACTACCATCAGGATTTATATTATGTTTAAGCAATTGTGATAATCCTGTACCATAAAAAATATTGTCTCCAAGAATAAGAGCCACTTTATCTTTTCCGATAAAATCTTTACCAATAACAAAAGCTTGGGCAAGACCATTGGGAGTTTTCTGTTCAATGTAAGAGAACTTACAACCCAGAGAAGATCCATCTCTAAGTAAATGTTGAAAATTTGGAAGATCGTGTGGTGTAGAAATAATAAGAATTTCTCTAATCCCTGCCATCATTAAAACAGAAAGAGGATAATAAACCATAGGCTTATCATAAACAGGGATGAGTTGTTTACTTACAGCTAGTGTCATTGGATATAGTCGGGTTGCATTTCCTCCTGCAAGGATTATCCCTTTCATATTCTTTTGATTATTTTAGCACAAAATCCCTAAGTTTATGATAAGTGACCGAGTCTTTGTAAAAAAGTGTCTCAAAAGTCGAGACTCTGGATACTAATATATCCTCTATATTTAGTTTAATATCTAAATCATTAATTTGACTCAATAATTTCTTGGTAGATTCATGATCAGTTTTTTTGAGTGTGGCAATAGTAATATAGGGAAAATAACGCTTAGGTTGAGCTGCCACCTCATCTAAATTTAAGGTGAGTTCTTTTTGCATCTCCATAAGTATTTTCAAGTCACCAGCCAGTTCAATATTAATCATCGATTCTTCGTGTTTTTTGTAAAGCGTCTGGAGAAAGGAGGGTTTTAGGGTAAATGTTGGGTACTTTTCGATAATTGATTTTATAGTCTGTCCGACTTCATTTATGTCCTGATGAGCAAGTCTACCCAGGAAATTTAGGGGGATATTTAGATTTTCATCAGGAATCCAATCGAGATTTCTATTAAAAGATGATAATTTGGCACGCAAACCGTTAATATCGATATTTACACCTATTCCTAAGAAAATGCGTCTGGTCAAGCTAGATAGAGCAATGTGGAAAACATTAATAGAGCCAGCATCGCTACTAGAACGTATTCTACTACAATTTTGGGGTGAAGATCCTTTTGGTGTGCATGGTGGACTATACCCCAAGCCACGTAAGAGGCTGCAAGACCGAGCATAATGACCATGCGCATGGCTGGGTTATACGAGAACCAATACAAGCCCCACAAACCTACAAGCAACAAGCTTATCAATACAAAATAATGGCTAGGATGTTTGTTCATATTATAAAATTACACCTCTATTAATTATAAACAGTCCTATTAATAATACAGCCAAAAACGTCAGATGGGCAAAACTTTTGCTGGTCCAACGATGGATTTTGTGCTTTGAAATTACAACTACATCTACAACCAATATCGCGGAAAACAAGAGTAATAATCCTATAGATAAGGCTTTGGCCAAATCAAACCTGGTGATCGTCGGATTCCAATTTCTAGTTGCTGACGGTCCTGCCTCATCAGCTGCCTTGACAGACAATATTGATCCCCCAGAATTAAGTTTTGTTCCAAACATTTGGACAACCAGGGTAGTCTCCCGTCCTCCCAAACTTCCATCGATGACTGCAATCCCAATATCTTGGTACCTGGAACTCAGCAAATTCTCTCTGTGTGTCGGTGAATTCATCCAAGCCTTGACTACAGAATCCGGATCGGCAAAATCTCGAGCCAAATTTTCGCCAGCATATTTGTAGGCATAACCACTCTTGGTCACAAAATACCAAGGCTGAGTTCCTTGAGGTGATACGTGCGCCCAATAGTCGTGGGCTACCATGTCAGCAGCCTTTTGGGCGGCCGCAGCCGAAAGATTGGTATCCAAGCGGACTTCTGGGAGACCTTTGGACTTTCGTTCTATATTTGTCAGTCTGACAATCTCTTCGGGGGCAATATTCGAGGAGTAACCCAATATACTTGGGTATCTATTTGAAATATTACCCAATAATAACTGTAAAACTACATAACATCCGATGACAAGACTCAAACCAGTCGGATGAATCAAGCGTGCCCGATGATTATTGGACTCGTGAGGAACTAGCAGGTGGAGCAGGAAATCTTTCATCAAACTCTATTATGACTATTTGCGCCAAAAATTCAATCCCAAGATGAAAATTGTAAATCCTGCAGGCAAAATGACTATCCACCAGTTGAATTTAGACTTTGGGACAGTAACTGCTTTTTCTATTACCTCTGGAGTCGGTGTGGGAGATATATTTGGAATTCCCTCAGTCTCAATTCCCAAAACCTCTTCCTCCGGAAAGTATTGGACTATTGGTTTTGGAGTTACAGTAGGTTTTGTAAATGCCGATATTACCGAAGTCGTAGTAGATTGCGAAAAACTAGCACCAGATTTTGACATAGTCCGATTGTTGTATTCAGTACTCACCACAATAGGTGTTCCTCCAGATACTATCCGCCAATTATATTGTGTATTGTCAGAAAGATTGGTAAGCACAATCGAATGTACCAATGAATATATACTTTCGGTACCACTACTAAACATGTACCCATATTGTGTGCCATTAAATTGATCGATTGTAGAATGGGGCGTTGTGTCATAAATTATTCTCCCATCAGTCAATCTATCTGTGTTCCAATTTATTTGAATTCTACTGGTGTCCAGAGTATTACTGACTACATTTGAAATTACGGCTGCTACATAAAAATTTCTGTCAATGTTTGTCGAATTGCCCGCTTTATCAGTGACTACTATTCTGCCTGTATATCCATCTAACGCCAAGCCAACAGTGTTCCAATCGGCTGGCGTATTGTGAAACGTATCTAGTCCATTGTTTTGTTTGTATTGAAAAATGACGGTTGAAACTCCTGACCCACTGTCAGCTGAATTTGCTTCCAGTCTTTCTGACCCCGATATGGTCCAATTGTTTACTGGAGATACCCAAAAACCTGTGGGCGCAATCGTATCCCAAGTCAGCTGAAATGTATCATTACTTGTATTACCCGAGGTATCAGTAACAGTTAAAGTTATAGTATATGTTCCATCTACGCTTGCTGAAATTTGTGGGTCTTCGACAGCAGTGTTGCTAAATGTTATTCCAACTGGTGCTGACCATAAAAAAGATGCGATTCCATAAGTATCTGAGGCTGTCGCATCTTGAGTAAAACTAGACTTCTTTATCTTGTCTGTCCCAGCATTGACTGTAGGATTAGTATTGTCAAAAGTCACCAATCCCAATGTGGCATCATCAAGCTTATCGTAAATTCTTCCCTTGATTACACTTCCGTCAAATGTTCCCCACGTGTTTCCAGTGGCTGTTTGATTGATTGAAGTGTTATTGAATATGTCATATAAGCTGTTTGAACCAAAAGTGTTTCCAGAAAGGGTGATATTAGATGTCGTACCTACTAAATCAACCCCATTTGAATTTCCTGTAATTTGATTGTTAGTAATTTGAATGTTCGAAGAATCACTAATATATATTCCACTGGGTGAATAATTGTTGTTTATAATTTTTGAGTTCTGGATTTTGAAATCTGACGCAGTGACACTATCGATGGCTATTCCATCTCCATTGCCATCGGCAATAACATTATCGACAAGTCCTTTGGTTACAGTTCCACCTCCAAGAAAATCCAATCCTCTTCCAGTAGTATAACCCTTGACGGTCAAGCTTTTGATAGATACATTATCAGCAGATATTACAAAACCCGATCCAGAAGTATTTGTGACAATTGTTCCGTCGCGGCTTTGACCCAGAATGATGATTCCAGAAAGGGTTGCTGGAACATCTATCGACTCAGTATAAGTTCCATCTGGAATATTAATAGTATCTCCAGGATTTGCACTATTGATTGCACCCTGAATATCAAATGCTTTGATAATGGATACATTACAAAACAAAAAAGCCAAAAATAAGGCAATAAACAACCACCGTCTGTCCATGGTTGGGCATTATACACTATTGTCCAACCAATTTTGGAGGATTATTGTGGCTGAGACTTGGTGTTCGAGATTTTTTCTGCGCCTTTGAGTAGTGTGAAGTAATTTCTCCCTCGCATCGTGTGAAGATAAGGTTTCATCCACAATGACCAATGACCAATGACCAATTCTCAATAAATTTATAAAGTTTTCTGGCGCATCACCAATAATAATTGTATTAATATTATGTTTTACAATTAAGTCTTTAATTGCTTGAATTGCGTTTTTGGTATTTAGAGTGGTAAGTGGCTCAGCCAGGGGACCAGTGGCAATAGCTACCCCAATTTTTGATGCTCCATAATCAAGTCCTAAATAATTCATAAATTAATTTATCAACTCTGCGCGGACGACAAAGCGACGGAGATATGTCCCAAGTGGAGTACAAGTAACGAGAGTAAGCTCATATTTATCATATCTTTGGGCCAAGACCTCTATCTTGTCTGGTTCCATTTCAGCAATATGGCGGACCCTATAACGATAGGTCACTCCATCATAGACAACTACTATATCTTCACCAACTTTTATTTTTAGAAGCGGATTGAAAATAGACAATGGGTCTCCAACCTTGAATAGAAAAGGAGAAGTCGAGTGTCCAAAGATTACTGTATTACCAAAAGTTCCAGGTAATGCAGTCCCCGGATATTGAATTGCTCCCTGCTTTAGATCGTCACCATTGATCTCAATTGGAGCACTATCCAGTCCAATACTGGGAATAGACAAGGTATAAAAATTTACTTTACTAGAAGTCGAGGTACTAGATTGAGAACTAGGAAACCACTGTGATGCACTATACAAGTCCGAGTCACTAGTACCCAAGATTTGAGGAGTTTGGCTAGTCGAACGAACAGACGGGTCTATCATTACAGTCTTTCTGTTTAGAATATAACTTGCTTGAGACAGTGCTAAAGGTACTAGCACAACTCCAATGAGAATTATTCCCAAAATAAGCACTGAAAATGAAATGAGACGTCTCATAGTCTAGAGTGGATATACTCGTATCTCAATTCGCGATGTCCGCCAAGGTAATCTGGAAGTAATAATAGGCAGGGGAGGTGATATGACATATTCTATTTTGGAAATACCAGGCAGAGTATGTAAATATTCTGTAGCTTTATCCAGACTCTTCCCAGAAATATTTTGTGCTGTTATTTGAGAATCTATTTTGGGAGTAAGATTTGCTGAAACCGAAATCGAAATACTGGATTTTTTGGCTGATAAGCTTCTTGGAGTGGTAGATTGTATCTCAAATCCTGCTGGCACCAGATTTGTCAGAGCATCTTTGATTGCATTATCAATTTCACTTTTTGAAACTACTTGACCTTTGGCTTTGACAGTCAATTTTAATTCAAAGCTTTCTGCTGAATCGCCTATTTTTGTATCCAGATCTTCACCTACAGTTGTTACTACCACCGAATCTGTAATCAAGGTCTGGTCAGAGGTCTTGTCCAATAGCTGTTGTTTGGCTTGGGCCTTGAGATTTTCCAATAGTTTGGTACGTAATTTATCGACATCGGTCTTAGCCACCGCCTTGACTTGCCGACTAGTTCCACCAGAAAACGCTTGATCATTTTTAGCTACAACATCCACTGTGGCTAATGATCCAGTTTGTAAATAAGTCCCAGATGATAAATTACTTTCAGTTCCTACCACAGATGAAGTCACATTTACATTTGCTTTACCCAATACTTTATTGTCAGCAGTACCTGATGCGGAAGCCACCAAGACTTCCTTATCAAAAATAAACTTAAGACCCGAAGGTGAAGTAATCAATGTTCCCTTTGGAAATGTCTTTGTGATTGCTAGACTATTGAGTATAGTGACGATCCCCGAGGCTTTGTCACCCACCAGTTTACTTCCAGTTGCTGGAGCAGTCTCGGACAGACTCGCAGTCACGTCTACTTCACTTACTTCAAAGTCAGCCACAAAATTGTGATCAATAATTTTGGTTTGAAAACCCAGATTGACAGTTGCTTTTGGTAAAAAGAAAACTAAACTGGAAACACCTAATAACAAACCTATAACTACCAATAATATTAATACCGGTTTAAACGAAAAACTAATACGTGGAACAGTAAAGTTTGGTAATTTAAACTTTGGTTTTTCTGCTAATACTATTTCTGGTTCTGGGGTTGGTTCTGGGGCTGGACTTGGTGCGAGAGGAGTCACATTAGTTTCTTCGCTCGTAAATCCAAAGTCCGATGCTGTCAAATTTTGAACCGGTAATTCGGCTGGCAATACAGGTTCTGATTTTTCAATAAGCCCCAATGATACAGCCACCTCAGATCCTCCTGCTAAGGCTATCGCACGGACAGTAAAATCAGACGGAAGTATTTCTACTTTGGGAAAATGCAAAAAACCAAATTTCTTAGTGGGCGATAGCCAAGGGTATGATAATAACAACTGTTTTATTTCCTCCAAATCTATACCGGAGTCATATAACAGCATCCGTGACGGTAACATATCAACTTTGGGAAAGCGAGATAAACCTTCAACCACATCGTCTGTCAGGCTCTGGCTTCTGGCCACCTCTACCATACCATCGGGCTTACCCAGACGGACCAAGGTCATATCCAGAGTTTGTGCCCAAAAACCCAACAAGATAGCAGTCAGTGGTGTGCCTTCAGAATGCTGAACAAATCTCATGACCGCTTCACATGTAACGACAAAGCCCACAGGAACTAATTCCAACTTATGAGATAGCGACTTGATAAGTGGCATTTTTGATTCGGAGATCTTGTCACCATTTATCCAAGTAGAACCTAAGCCAAGAATCACTTTTTTGATTGCAAGTTTTCCTATGCTTCCCATTCGTTCACAAGCTGAAGAAATAGCTGTATCGGAGGCTGTAATCAAACTTGCCTCAGATACATCATCCCATCTGGATTGATCACCGACAGCCACTACCTGAGTCTGACCATTGATTACACTCCAGACGGCACACTTTATTACCTGCGGACTTATCTCGAGCGCAAGCAGGTACTCGTGATCAATAGCACTATTCTTTGGTTTGTGGGGGAAAAAGGGCAGTTGCATATATTCGACGGATACCGGCACCTGCCGATTCCTCTCTATTTATCTTAAACCTTCCTATCTCACTTGTCGAGGTTACGTGCGGACCACCGCACAATTCCATAGAATAATCACCTATTTTATAGACTGAAGTAATATCCGGATATTTCTCTGGAAAAAATGCCAATGCCCCCATTTTTAAGGCTTCATCTTTTTTCATTTCGAGTTTATTGACCTCAATATCCTCATTAATTTTTTGATTTACTAATCTCTCAATCTCTAATAACTCAATCTCTGATAGCTTCTTGTCGTGTGAGAAATCAAACCTCAATCTTTCGCTTGTAATATTACTGCCCTTTTGTGATACATGATTACCCAACACTTGACGCAGTGCAGCGTGAAGCAAATGGGTTGCAGTATGATAGCGAGTCGTAATTTCTGAAGCATCCTGAAGCCCTCCTTTGAACATACCTTTTCCGGCTGTTCTTGATAAATCACGATGCGATTTCAGCTGAAGATCAAATGCTTCTCTATCTAAATTCAGACCTTTTTGTTTATAAAGTTCTTCGGTAATTTCGATTGGAAAACCGTAAGACTGAAATAAATCAAAAGGTGAAACCTTATCGATTTGTTTCAAGCCTTGGTCTAAAGTCTTTTGAAAATTTGTCATTTCCAGATCGATAACGGCATTAACGTTTGTGATATTTTTTAGATACATTGGATAAATTTCAAAGACTGCTTTTATGGCATTTGAAAACTCCAAAGCGAGGCCAAGCTGTTTTGCTTTAACTGCAGCTCGTCTAAGTAACCTGCGTAAGAAATAACCTTGGGCTTTGTTTGATGGTATTAGTCCTTCATCGATTAAAAAAACCGAAGCCTTTATATGATCGGCAATTATTCTTAGAGGATATTCGTTTTGGTCATAATTTATATCAAATGATTGTATTATCGGCCAATAGAGATCGGTTTTGAATTGATCTGGATCGTTGTTTACCACAGCTGCAATTCTCTCCAGTCCTCCGCCAAAATCAATATTTTTATGAGCTAGTGGTTCAAAGCCAGTAGCAGTTTTTTTATAAGTCATAAAAACATTGTTGCCAATTTCCATAAACCGCCCACAGTCACAATTGGGATGACAATCCTTGCCATATTTTGGATCATGTTCTGTGCCAAAATCATAAAACACTTCACTATCGGGACCGCCCGGTTCACCTACTGGCATATTTTCAAAGCTACTCCTGGCCCACCAATTTTTCTTAACCCCATAAAAATAAATATGATCGTCGGCAACACCCAAACTTTTCCAAATACTTACAGCCTCTTGGTCTTTGGGAACTTCAGCATTTCCTTCAAACACACTGACATATAACCTTTTGGGGTCTAAATTTAATTCTTTGGTAAAAAATTCCCAAATCCATGCCTGTTGATCTTTTTTAAAATAATCGCCAAGTGACCAATTGCCCAACATTTCAAAAAAGGTGTCATGCCTATTGTCTCCCACTTCTT
>CAYIGO010000009.1:0-13585 GCA_964362965.1 uncultured Gammaproteobacteria bacterium
ATCCAATTACCTCTATTGCTACTGCTTATAACATCTTTACCCAAGGTGGAGCTCAAAGGAACGCTGGTACTCAACAGACAGCCTATGCAGAATGGTTGACAAAAAAAGAACAAACCGATAGTCCTTCTACTTATGTTAATTTTCTGGCTAGTAGTTCATTTTCAGTTATTCCCAATACCTGGAAAGCGATTGTCAATAACGACGACCAAGCCAAACAAGATTTGCAAAATTGGTACGACTTTACCCGAGGAGGTATAGCTCTTGGAGCTCCTGCAGCTTCTGTAATTGCCCCACTGGTTGCGCTACCATTTGCTCCACTTGGAGTTGTGGGACTTCTGACTACAGGTCAAACTGCATTTGGTAGCTATGCTTCTCTGGGAAGCCTAGGCAACACTGCTGAACTATGTACATTTAGACCAGACATGGACCGTGTGGGTTGCGGTCTGGCCTTTGGCAATACTGTTTACATGGTTGGCAACACAATCTCAGGCCTGGCTCGGGGAACAATCTCAATCGCTGAAGCCCAGGTTGCCAAGAATGTAGCTTTGGTAAACAAAAGTACTACTTACCAAGAAGCCCTAAAAATTGTAAAAGGTGGCGCAAATGTCAAAGCTGCAGCTCTCAATGCTGGTTCCCCCGTTGAAAAAATTGCTTACTCTCTAAGCTCAGGAGCAGGTGCGGCAACCTTTATTCCCAAGGCTCTACTTTCTTGTACAGGAGCTGCCACTCAACAACAAGGTGCCAGTTGGGCCGACTGCATCGTCAGTGGCACCATGGGAGCGGCTTCGGTATTTAGATCTTTAAATCTATTTTTGCCATTTACCAGAAACGATTTTGTTGGAAAATCGGTGGGCTACTTGGCTGAGGGTGGAGATATGTTGGACGGATTTGCATCTTGTGCCGATCTGTCTTTTAATCCAGGCAACAAAGACTCTATCCGGACCAATCCAGGAGACTGTATTGTGGGATTATACGACGCTTTTGGCGACAACTTAGCCAAAGGCTCGGCCCTGTTTGGGCAACAAGACAGGACGGTAATAACTGGATCGTTTGCCAGATTACAATCGGCAATTACAAATAAAGATGAAGCCTTGATCAGGCAATATACAGCCGTGGCCATTTCCAATCTTGGTCATCTTCAGGCTAATAATATTATTATAAACGCTGATCTATCTAATGCAGATGTAGCTATAGACAGACTAAAACAAGAATATCAAAAACAATTTTTGCTCAATATCTCCCAAAACATCAAAACCCCTGAAGTATTAAGATTAAGAGCTTTGTTGAGCACAACCAGCGATTTTCCAACCATTGCTCTCGATCTAACTACGGCCATTCTGACCAATAACCCCAAGATTTTTACAGCCGATCAGTTGAAAGAATTGGAAACAGATTTAAAAAGCCAAATAAACAATCTCTCCGCCCAAACCAATATAATTGATGACCAGATTGAAGCTCTAAAAACGGCAGAAGTAGTTTCTGAGCCAGAAATAAGTCGACTACAAGCACTTAAAAGTGCTATCGAAGAAAGAACTTTTGAACTATTTAATTGGATTGCTGAAATAGGAGTTAGTCGTCAGGAGCTAGCATCTAGTCCGCCAGAAACAGTAGAACTAAATTTTGTTGAAAAGATCCAGTCAGAATTTGACAAAATTTCTATTCGTAGAACGGCAACAAAACTTGGAATTTCAGATATAGACCTCAATGAAATTATTACGGCAATTGATGCCAACCCCAAGGGATGTTTTGTGTGCTCTCGCGTAGTAAAAACACAATTAGATGAACTGGCTAAGGCCCAAGATACTACAGCAGTCACCAGTGTACAAATATATCTTATAAAAGAATTTAGCCTGCCAGAAAGTACTAATCAAGATGTATTTAGATTATTGGTAGCCCAAGCCAATGCAAGACAAAACTATTTGGCTACAAAATCTGCACCAGCTTCACAACAGCCCATAGCAGTACAACAACCACCGCAACAAACGCAATTAAGAAGGTTTGTAATTAACACACTTGCTCCCCATATTCCCCTCATGGATCGGGCGTTTGGAGAAATTGGCTCTCAGGCTTTGGGAAGATTTGGCAATTTTGTAGGACCAAGATTGGAGAACACAATAAACACCGTTACTCAGGCCTTTACTTCGACTCGGGTTACATCAAAGTCAGTTGCAACAATAGCTGCTGATCCTGAATCCTATAGATCAAAATTACGTGAAACTAATAAGGTTTTATATGATCAGAATTCTGCACTACGTTTTTACAACCCAACTACTCTAGAAAAAGCATTAAAAGACCTTTCTGATCCTTATAAAATATTTCCAGAAATTGAGAAGGTCATCACCAAAGGAATGAGTGTACGAGACATTATAAAAATAATCGCATCGACCATTGAGACTCGAACAAAAATTCCAGTAGTATTTTTTAATACAAAAGATGAATATTTTGTCTTTGAACATGATGAAAATAAATATGCTTTTATGGTCGATAAAAACTCTAGGGGGGAATCTGTAACTGCATATTTAGTTGTCAGTAATATTACTCCAGACGCAGCCCAACAAACTATTGATGATTTCCGGCGTAACCACGATTGGAATAAGGGATATGCACCTGATCCATATAATATACAAGGATCACTTGTATTAGATACTACATCCTCATTAGAAATTATCTCCTTCTCGGAATCAAGTCTGGACGATCCCATAGGAATAAGAACAATTGTCCATGAATTGGGTCACAAGGTGGAAACAAATAACGGAACCCCATTAAGTAAAACTCCCAACACGACAGGAATAACTACAGAAGTTATTTCAACGTTATATGGGATAAAAATGGCACAGATTATGGGTGCTGTGGATATGGAAACAGCAGTACTGATGGCCACCACTCAAATCAGTCTATTTAATTGGATACTCTGGGGAGATGTAATAGCCCCAGTTCCACAACAACCACTGGCACAGGTTATAACCACAGGAAGAAACTTTGTAACTGCAGTTACACCATCAATTTCCATCGTAAGACAAGCACTGGAACAAGGAATAAATGTCGCCACAAATGCCATCACTCAGGCCTTTGCAAGGCCAGGCCTTGAAAATACCCAACCCACTGCACCAATACAAGCTCCTACAGTACAACAAGCTCCGATTGTCTCGGCACCAGCCCCACAAACTCAGACATTTGCACTAGGAAAACCATACGACAGCGGAGGAACGATATATCCAAATGGAATAATTGAAAACCATTTTAATTTTAATCTTGAAACAAAGTTAGAATGGGAACTCGAGGATAAATTTGGGATAAGACGCATTGAATTTAAAGCCATGACCACTGACACACCTACCCAAGATAGCCCCATTATTGTCACCTTTGGCAATATGGCCGAAAATTTTGAATTGAATACAGGTAATAATTTTACTATTACTTTTGAAAATGGTGTTACTTTGGCCATTGACCACTCTGGAGATGAATATTCGATGCACATAAGTACTCCAAATACCGCAGCTCTGGCTTACCCAACCACACAACAACCTGTAGTCCAATCACAACTCACTACTGCCCAAGCCCCAATAGTCGCTACTACAGTCACAGGAAACAGTAACAGAACGCAGATGCTAAAGGACGCAGGAAGAAAAGCTGGGACTTTTGTGAAAAATGGGATTTTGGTTGTAAAAGCTTTGGTCAATGGTTTTGATGCGCAATCAATCGAGGCTCTAACTGGAAAAACAGAAGGTCAGCCTAGTCGTAACGAAAAACTTTTGGACCGTGCACCTCTTACTCCAGAATTACTAAATGCCAATTATGAGTTTATTGTTATAAAAATAACAGACACATCTTATATCACCTTCAAAAAAGTAAATGGGAAATGGATCTTGACTCCCCTTGTATCACAAAAGGGATTAAATATTCTGGCTCAAGTCCAAAACTTGTTTTCCAAGAAACCAACCCAACCTATTCAAGCTCCCACTGCACCAGTCAGAGTAGACAATAAACAAGATATGGGTTATGAAGCTCTACTGACAAAATACCCTACTCTGAAAAATATTGATAGATTTGTCTCTCGTGCCCTGTTTGGTTGGAGCCTGAGTGATGTCAAAGATTTGATCGTGGATGCAATGAATTTTGCAGATGAACAAATCCAAGACAGTCCTGCGATCATCAATATCCCCAAATTTAGTAATCTATTTCCCAAGAAGCCAACAGTGACCCCAACCCAACCTGCCCTTGCCCCACAGCCCCCTCAGACACAGACAGGAGTTAGCAGTCAGGAGTTAGCAACTAGAATTTTGAAAGTATGGGATATTGATTTAAGCACTGTTCCCTCGGAAATTGGAAATATTATTAAGGATAATATCTTTGATCCGGGATTTGCCAATCAATTGGCACCCCAGGAAGGCAAAACTGCCGAAGATGGGGCACCATTACCCATTGTACGTTCGTCTCAGCTGTCTGCCCTTATTGCCGCTGGAGCCCGGGTAATTGCCACCATTGATCTGCCCGATGTCCGAGCCCAAAATGACATCTCATACTTAAACGGTAATTATTATTTTAGAGAAAAAATAAAATCTGCCCTGGAATTATTACCTGGATCAATAGCAGTACGCATTGATGGAGACAAGTTTGTCTTTGTAAATTTTACAAATATCCAAAATACATTGTCCGAACCCGAGTTTCATATTTTAGCCAACGATCCAGTGCGAATATTCTCTACTCAAAATATCGATATTAGCAACTTTTTTGTTCACCACCCAGAATTTACAAACAGCCTTGACCCCAATTTACAAAAATTCTTAACCGTGGCTTTTGAAGATAAAGTTTTAAACAATCCCAAAGCCTTTAAAGACTACAAACATATGCTTTTGCATTTACAAGCTACCGTTCAAACAGAATTTACTGTCGTAAAAATTGACACTCCAGTTTATACCAAAACCAAAAATGATATCGAAGGTGAAGCGGCTGGAGATGAAACTATTAGGCAACTTGCAGCCTTAATCCCCAGTGCTACTATTTTCCGTGATGGGGCTGTCATCTACTTTATTGTCCCCAAGGGTACCAGCCTCGCCCCAATCCAAAATTCCACCTATACTGTCACTTATCCCAACGGGGAAACATTTACTTATCCGCTTAATTTATTTACATCGAGTAGTGAATTTACTCTGTCTGCCGAATCATTTAACCACGCCCGTTCGGTCACCAGTGATGCCATTCAAAGCCAAATTGATGCTTATGTAAACAGTCTTCCCTCTGATAACCTCTGGCTGCGCAATATTTACCTTAACCCCTACACTTCCCGAGGCCTAGCTAACCTGCATGCAGCAGGAAAATCAGAAACTGAAATCGAAGAGCTCAAAACCCATTATCGTTCTACAGGAACCAATGCTGAAAACGGCAAAGAGGCTTGGGTATGGAAAGATCAGCTACTTCTATCTGCCCCAGGTGCATCAAAAAAAGACCTGGCTCAACAAAAATTAAATCGTGCACAAACGATAAATAACACTGCAATAATACTACCCGCATTCCAATTATTTGGCCCAACAGGACAAATGGCATTTTCATTTATTTCTAGTATTCTCATTCCTCAGACACCAATCATAGAACAAGCCCCATCAACAGGTCCACCAGCTACCCAAAATACAAATCAATTGGCTTTTGACTTTACTCCCCCATCACCATCCATAGATGACTTTGTAAAAAAAGTTGAGGAGGCACTCCCATGGCCACTTTCCTCACTTTCTTCAAGACCAACTGTAACGCAAATTGCAGGATTGCTGTCAGCCCCCAAAGTACAACTACAACCACAGTTAACACCTGAACAATTGGAACTATTAGCAAACTATCAACAATCTCTAGAATATGCTAAATATCTGTCTGGATTAAACGTTCTTCCAGTTACTAAACCTGCTATAGCCACGCCAAAAATAGTCGAATTGTCTAAAGCTCAAGTTATCAAACAAATAGAAGATGAGGTTTTTGGTAGAATTCGTATCTTGCCAACAAACTATAACGTTGTTATTGATCCAGATATTATTGCCGGGGTATTGGCCACAAACGAACTGACCAAAGAATGGCAAAGAATTTTGGATGAAAGAAAAGCATTCACCAATCAACAAGTCGATATTGCCAATCAGATAAAAGCTGATCAAGAAGCCGGACAAAAATTAGCTGATGAAATATACAAAGATTATTTGGCTTCACAAAGAGAACAAGCTGCGGTAGACGCCGAGAAGTCTAGAGCTATTACCAACAACAACTGGGCAGTTTTGGCAATATTAAAGAATTTTCAAAATAGTATTTCTGATCATTTGTTACCGAAAGACAAACCACTTACTGCCGACGATTTCAGAGATTTTCTAAGTGCCCAAAGATTTGTACTGACTGGAGAATATCCAAGAGTGGTAAATATGGAAAACAAACTCCCCTCTCACCGTATAAATCTTGACACTATTTGGGTCACCAGAAACCAAGAAGAAATATTGAAAGAAAATATTACAAATCCCGATGGACCAATACTTACATTGATACGTACAGGAAAACCTGCAAGAACAGCAATAGAAAAAGCACTCTTGACTGGCACGAATCTAAAACCGAACGATATTACTAAAGCTACTAACGAAACTGAAGCTGCCCTAAGAGAAGCCATGGAGACAATGCGCATTAAAGACGCTGCACGCCAACAAGCTGTAAAAGCTTTGGAAGAAAAGAAATATAAAGAAGCGCAAGATGCTGCTGACAGAGCGGCTTTCTTGGCTCAACTAAAGACAGAGTCAGTTACTAGACAAAATTTCCTGAGTAATTTAGATCAAAGAATTGTTTTCCCAATTTCAGCAGAGGTTAATAATTTACTAACAAGTTTTGAGCAAGCAAGATTTTTGACTGAAGATACTGATAGATTTAGAAAACAGTTGGAAGTAGAAGCGGCAAAACCAATAACTACTATTGGAAACGTTGAAGCCTTGACCATCGCAGATATTGTCTATAAATTCTCCGCCAGACGAAAATCGGAATTAGATTTGTTAAAAATTGCAATTGAACAGAGGAATACTCCAATCCCAACTTATGAACCTGCCCCAACAATAGATTTCTTGGCAAATAGACAGCAAGATATTTCTGCTCCAGTTCATGAATATGTGGCAGGATTATTGCAAGATTTTGAAGAAAACCAACAAGCCGCCAGACGAAATGATCAAGAATCCACACAACAAAATAATCTGCAATGGCTAAATTTGGGAGAAACTATAGTTAATACACCGGCACAACAGCAAGTAGACACTCAATACGACACTAGTGAGATTAAAAAAGCGCTAAGAGAGAAAAATACCACAGATAAATCTCAATTTGCAAATCAAATCGTGCAAAATTTTATTGACCAAAATAAAGACGACAATGCTATGTATCCAGATCTAATACCATATATATCAAAAAATTGGCCAAACGACTCAGATAAATGGCAAAGTATCCTTGATAACATCAGAATTTTGATGGATGATCAAGAGTCAAAAATTGATAGTTATCTCTGGAGCGGGTCCCCAAATAAGGTTCGAGATGAAATTAGTAGCGATATTAAGAATACAAAGATTAGTAATTTTGTGAGAGAACATATAATATCTCTTCTTAGTCAAATCCACGCCAAAAATATTCCTGATTTTGGATCGATTGGAAATTCGTTAGAGGAAAATGATCCAATTCTAAACTCAATGAGCGATGATGAAAAATTATTGCTATCCGCTAGGGGCATAAAGATAGTTCGATACCTTGGTAGTGGACTCACTGGGGCAGTCTATCTTGGATTGCAAGAACATCAAGAGTGGCCAGTTTATTTTGCTGTAAAAATAGGAAAAAAGGGATATGAGAGTGAAATAAAAAGAGATGTTGCAAATTCAATTAAATTAGCAGACATCCAAAAAAATACGTATGAATATCGTAATAAAGATGGATACATATATACCACACAACATCAAGCTTCAACAGGAAAGGTGGTTATTTTAGATTATGTTCCCGGCAAGAGAATTGTAGATTTAGAAAAAAAATTAGTAGATATATCTGATATCTTACAACTGATACATGCAAATGTATTAACAATAAAAAATGGTTATTCAAATATTGATTCTAAAATTGGTGATAATATTCGACTTGATCCAAGGGGAAGAGTAAAAATAATTGATCTAGGTTTATACAACAGTGATGCATCAGACTATCAAAGTGGCATCGATAGAGCATTTGACGCCTATATGATTCAAGTGTTTAAGCTACTTGACACGGAGGACTCAGACATAAATTTTTCTCCTCCATGGGGCACCAATAAACAAATAGAGCTTACCCGCAAGGCCTCATCGGAACGAAGATATTTACTCGGTAAGTATTTTGGTTTTTTCAAAGACTCGGCAAATCCACCTAAAACTCCAGAGTTACTAGAGGAAGCAATGTTTGATGTGTTAGCTATGTGTTTCAAACAACAAATACCCATTAACAAAATACCCACAGGCCTACGGCAATACTATAACCAAAAATATCTTGCTGAACGAATTAGTCAAATATACTCTAAGTCAGTCGAAAATTTAATTGCTCCAAAAACTGTATCAACTGATCTAACTAAACAAAACTTCTTTGATTCCAAGGTCGATTTCAAACGTGTGATACTTAATAAAGATCAGATTTGGGCATTTATTTCAGCAGGAGATGTTTTTTCACGATTAAACTTCACAAGTTTCCCTGAAGAAATAAACAGTCTTGATCAAGCTTTAAAATATCTAAATCAAATGAAGATAGCTCAACAGGCAAAAGAACACCCATTGCAGACTTTAGCTTTACTCTACATAGAAGCCATCATAGATTATCGACAGAAACATGGTTACACTGCTCAAGCTACTCAAAACCTCGAAGATGTAATCAAAATTATTAATTTTTCTTTTAAAGAAATAACTAATGACAAAATTCTTAATAAAGATGATTTTCTTTATTATGTTAACGAAGTTTTTGACAGATTTGATGTTAATAAAACAAAACTTATACAATGGGAACAACAAGTATTTGAAGGTAGCACTCTACAAAATACAATTATTGGGAGCACAACTTATGAGGAAGTAAATGGATTTATTAACAGGCTTTCTCGGGAAAACAATGTCACTTGGCCAGAAGTTAACCACAGAGATACTGATCAGTATTCTGTCTTAAAGGATAAAGGTGGTCAAATTATTGGTTTTGCAAAATACTCAGAATATCCAGTCGGTACCCAAGGTATATATCTTGATCTATTAATAATAGACCCAAAGTATCAAAAACTTGGACTTGGAACAAAACTTATACGGCATTTACAAAATGATTCCAATATTTTACAAATTGAGCTTGAAGCAAAGCCATATGGGCCAGGAGACAAAATATCTAGAGAAGATTTAAAAGCTTTTTATGTTGGGCTAAGATTTAAAGAAAAGTTAAATACAGCTGGAAAACAACTTGCATATAATTTAATTTGGAATAAAGAACCAATAGTACCAACAATTACAAACGAATCAGAAATCAAAACCGATGTTTCAAGATTTAGTGATCAGATTGACCAGATAGTTATCAGTGTCAAAAATAAATTACTGGCGTTGCAAGCTAGAGCTGCATATCAAGGAAGATTAAAAAACTTAGCTTCTGCTTTGTATCCTGAAATAGCCATAACTCTGGCTGATCAAAAAAATCAAGAAATTATAAGGAACTTATCTCTTGACCCTGAACTTATGAAAAATATTAATTCAGAAAATATTTTGAGAATTGTAAATGGAGATATTAGATTGGCTGCGATTATTGAAAACAATTTACGTACGCTCCAACCATTGTGGAATTTGATGCTAAAAAATGGTGTTTCTAGCAATTATCCACTTGATACTTGGCTTGAAATAGCCAGAAACTATAATGGTTTCAAATTTGTTTACGATGGGCAGATTAATCTTGATTCGCTAAAGAGATCTACCTTATTTGATATCCGGCAAGACATCCTCTCATCAATAACCGATCCAGTATTGGAAAATGTCATCGCTAATGAAATGGTAGACAAATTCGTTGCCAATCAAGTAAATGCCGCCAGACAACAAGTTTTAGGCATAAGACAAAATATGGACACTAAAGAAGTGGCCAATATTTTGAACTTACTTCGAACCGACCCCATATTGGGAATACAAATGGTTCAGAAGGCTGTGGCTGACCAGGCAGTTAAAGATGCTGTCAAAACAGCTCAAGAGGCTGCCGAGGCCGAGGTTTCGACCAAAAAAGCTAGACCAAAGGTGGAAAAACCTAGCACAACTTCACTAGCTCAAAAAATCCTTGGTCTTATTCCCTCTCCAACCATGCGCAGAAATGCCCTGATTGCCATTACCACAGTCGGAGTGGTCTCAGTAGCAGTTATTACTGCAATCCAAGGTTACATTCCCCAACCAGCTGATCAATTTGTCCCCCAGTATGTTGCAAGACCAGATGAGAGAAATATTGGTCCAGTTGAACAAGAAACTGTGGTAAAAACCTTCATCCCCCCAAATACAGTTTCTGCCCAGAATGTTGCATATAAATTCTATCAACACCCGAGAGTTGCTGAATTGCTACAAAATCAATGCTTGGCCATAAAAGAAGTTAATACAAATAATCCTTCTATGCCGAAAGTCTTGGTGATTACTTATCCAGATGCAGACCCCACTCGTTTGTCAGATTATTGCAATACAAATATAAAATATTATGAAAGATTAGGCCCTCAAGTATTCCCCGTTGATTCGACAAGAGTTAATATTTTCGAATCAGAGACTGGTCCAATACCTTGGATGAGATCATTGTCTGCAACCTGTTACCTATATGCGACATTTGGAACAATAAACGTAGCTATTCCTCAAACAAGCAACATCTCAAACGATTCTCCCGTTCTTCTCGATCCTCTAGTATTAGCTGAGATTCTTAGTATATCTAACGATCAATATTATTCCACTTACAGTAAGCTTCTCCATGATCCAGTTTTTATTAAAACATACATATCTGTTAATAACCAAACTGATCTAGATTTTAGAGAAAGTCTAGCAAAAGATCCCAAACTAATCGATAAATATATGAAAGACCCAAGAATTAAACCCCTTTTGTCCGCTGTGGCTGCGGGAACAGTTAACGTCAACTTACAAGGTGGTCCCAATTTATCAAAAATATTATCCGATTTTGGAGTGTACGAAAATAACCTAGATACTGGTATTGTACTAAATTACGACGGAACAATCTTGTTTTACCAGACCAGTGATAATGGAAAAATATTCGAGCTACTTTCCAAAACAAGAAATGTACAAAGGGTTGAATTAGAACCCGGATATACCAAGAACACGATTGAAATTACAAAAAACGAGTTTAAAAACATTCAAAATGACATAATAACTGATCTTTTAAGATCAAATAATGGTGCTGTCTTAGCTACAATGGTAGCAGATGATTCTGGAATTACACATAAATATATTATCAAGGGAGTTACCCAAAAGAATGGCAGGTCTTATATAAAATTATGGGAATCTCATGCGGGTGATAAAGATAACCCTACTACTTGGAATTTTTACCATACAATGACAATGGAAAAAGACGGATCCCTTTTAATAAGTGTTGATGAGCTTTTCGAAAAATTGGTGATCTTTACTTCACTTAACAAGAAATCTAATACTGTAATGTCTGATAACTCAAACGTCGTAGCCAAAAAAATCGGTCCACAATCAACCATCAATATCTCTCCAGTAACTGATTTCTCAAAGACTTTGGGATCCATCGTTAACCAATATGAAACACTTAATAATATTAATGAACTTCCCAGTGCTTATATTATTCGAGAATTGGCCAAGACCCAATATGCAAACGTAATTAACAGGCCAGAATTTAAGGATGCGTTAAGATTTATAGATCAAAATACAAAACTCATTCCCGGACAACAAATCCAATGTGTAGGTTGGACTGCTCTTTTGGAAGCCAGTGGTTTAGGATCTGGAATAGCCATAACTTCAAAGCCGGGAAACGCCATAGACTTGATTCCAAAATCTGTACTTTCTGGCACAAAAGTAGCTGACGCTGGAGGTAGAACCAAGGCAATAAGAATTGATAATCTAAATGAAATAAATAGTGGAGATGTCTTTGTCTTAGATAATGGTTCAAAAACTGGTCATGTAGGTAAGATTGTGGAAGTTAAAAACACCCAGAACGGTAAAGTATTTACAATAACAGAGGGAAACAAAAACAACGATGGAAAAATTGAGACCCATGACGTAACAGAACAAGAATTTGAAACCAAAATGACTAAACTTGGTAAAGTGTTTGTACTTAGACCATACTCACAGGATGAATTAAAGTCTGTCGCCATGTTACCATAAAGATATGATTGATTTTAATACTCTAAACGAAGAACAAACAAATATCTGCTTTATGGAAGTCATTGGCTTTGCTGAAGACAACTTGAGTCCTGAGGACCTCCAAGCCTTTGAAAAGACACTGGACAACGTAGAGAGCCCGCAAATAGCCATTGCCTATTTACTAGAATATTTGAAGCGGATACCAGATTTCCGCGAGAAATTAAATTCACGACTCAGTGAATTACTATCCAAAGAAGTTATCTAACTTTTATTGGGGTCAGTGTATTCAATTCCAACCTGATTTCCATTTTTGGCTTAATAATAAATATCGGTTGGTAAAAAAAGGATTAGATATGGATATAATACGGATGGAAAACTAGGCTTGGCGGCAGCCTACAAGCAGGTATTCCCAATTCTAAGTCTCAAACCAAAACTTGACAATGCTATTGATGCTACTTCCTGGTGGTATCTATTTATAGTATTTATGCCAATTCTGATCTTGTGGCTGGTTTTAAAAGTCTATAGGAAATAAGTCTCTAGGGCAAATTTATATTGATCTACAATTAGTTTTTTAAATGGCAAGATGTTATTTGTTTCGTAAAAGAGAATTAGGGCACGTTTATATTCTCCAATATCGACATTTCTATATGATAGTGGATACCAGCCGTGACTGACTAAAATTGCGTTGGCCAACATCCTACTCGTTCGCTTATTTCCATCTGCAAAACATTGTAAATAAGCAATCATAGCTGAAGTAATCAGAGCTTTTTCCAATACAAAATCCAAGTAATTAATATAAACAATAAGCTTATCCAACTGTTCACGAAGTTGCCACTGGTTATCTATCGGAACATAAACACTTCCAGAAATACCCACTTTGTGATTTCGGATTCCAGTCTCTACACCAAGTCCCCCAATCATTAGGTTGTGCAGTTGTAATATCGAAGATATGTCTAAAGTCACAAATACATCTCTATTTGAAACTATATTTTCGAATGCATATTTGTGATTTAAGATCATAGTTGCTTCGTCTTTGGAATGACCTTCTGCCTCGATTGATTGCTTTATCAGGGTTTCTGTCTCAAGCAAACTATATGTATTACCCTCAATCTTAGACGACTTCCAAGATAATTCAATGATAAAACGCTCAAGTTCCCTGAGATTTGGATTCTCTGGGAGTGGCTTAAATATTTTGTTTATGTCAGAAATTTCTGTCTTTGAAAACAATCCTGGCAATTGATCAAAAATCTTTTCAT
>CAYIGO010000010.1:0-13222 GCA_964362965.1 uncultured Gammaproteobacteria bacterium
TGGTATAATTACTGTCAGTGAATATTTCATTTTTGTGCCAGAATTATAACAAAATTTCTAGAGGAGCGGAGACTTATGTGGGAGAGTTGTCTAAAAAGCTGGAATCTTTTGGGCATATGGTCAAGATTTACAAAAATATATTTGATGGAGTGGATAAAGATACTCATGTCCTGATTTCTACAAATGGCCGTCTGGATGCGATATTAGCTAAGTTTTGGTGCACAATATTTAGGAAAATGTTAATTATTCCAGGTCAGTCCGGTTTTGGCTGGGACGACAAACTAAATCTCTGGGTTTTTCCTGATGTATTTGTGGGACTGACTCAATATCAATGCGATTGGGCTTACAAGATAAACCCCCATATAAAAATAGTCAAGATTCCCAATGGCGTGGATCTGGATAAATTTAACCCTAAAGTGAAACCGATTATGACCAAGCTTACAAAACCAATAATACTAAATGTGGGTGTAGTCGGTTCATTTAAGAGACAAAATTTATTAAAGGCGGCCAGTCATCACTCGGTATTATTAATAGGCAAGGGAGGAGATGTGGAATATAAACACGACGAGATGCCCAGTGTCTATACTGCGTGTGATTTGTTTTCGTATCCTACATCACCATCAGAATCGTTTGGTATATCGATGCTTGAGGCTATGGCCTCGGGATTGCCGGTAGTTGCGACTGATGATCCAATCCGTCGGGAAATAGTGGAGGACGCGGGGCTATTTGTAGATCCTACAGACAGGATCAAATATTCACAAGCTCTAGATAAAGCTTTGTTAACCAATTGGGGGGATAAGCCCCGTAAGCAGGCTGAAAAGTTCTCGTGGGTAAAAATAGCCAAACAATATGAAGATATCTGTTGCCATAATTACTAGAGACAAAAATAAAATAGCACCATTTTGTCTTGCGACTGCTGGACAGATATCTGATGATGTGGTGGTAGTTACCAACGAAGATCACGAGTTTGTAAACTTTGCTGATCAAAAGAATTATGCGGCTTTGCTATGTAAACACGATTGGATATTATCCCTAGACGATGATGAGTGGCTTTCTAGTGAATTGATGCTAGAAATAACGGAAATTAGAAATTGGATATACGGAGGATTTAGAATAAAACGGAAAAATATTATTTTTGGAAAAATTATGGAGTATACAAATTGGGAACCGGAAGCCGATAAACATGTTTGGTTGTATAATAAAAGAGTAGCTAAATGGGTAGGTGATGTACACGAGGAGGTAATAGTCGACGGCAAGATCGGCGAATTGAATAATTTTAAAATGCACGAAAATTATACTTCAGTAGAACAATTTATGACTAAGCTCAACGATTATACTTCCCGCGAAAAAAATACAGTAAATCCAATATATGAATTTTTGAGAAGATATATTTGGCACAGAGGATTTTTGGATGGTTGGCACGGATTATTTTTGAGTTATCTAATGATGATTTATCATCTCGTTGTATGGGTAAAGAAAAAATCATCCTCATCTTAATTCTGGTTCTTGGTCTTGGATTGAGGCTTGTAAATCTTAATCAGAGTTTGTGGTTGGATGAGGCATCACAGGCGATGATGTCTTCACAACCAGTATCCAAAATTTGGTTTGAGAGATCTGGAGACTTCCATCCACCGTTTTTTTATATTCTTGCTCATTACTGGATGCAGGTTAGTCATGATGAAGTTTGGTTAAGGTTATTACCAGTGATGTTTGGGGTAGTATCGATTAGTCTAATTTATTTATTGGCAGGGAGAAAAAAATTTGGCATTTTTTCTGCTTTTTTTCTGGCCATTAATCCCTATCACATCTATTATTCCCAAGAATTCAGAAGTTATTCCATGCTTGCAATGCTGGGAATTTTGTCTATGTACTTCCTAATAAGAAAAAAATACATCTGGATGGCGATTACCAACGCACTAATTTTGTACACTCATTATTCCGGTATATTTTTAATTCTAGCCCAATTTCTAATCGTTCCCTCCTCTATTATCTATTTTCTAATATCTATTATCCTATATATTCCATGGCTACCGAGATTTGCAGAACAACTCCAGAGTGGAGTAAACATAGACACCTATATACCCGGCTGGAGAAATGTTCTAACATTATCGCCTATTAAAGCAATTCCTGAAATAATCTTTAAGTTTATGGCAGGGCGAATTAATTTGTTTCCCAAATGGATTTATGCAATATATATTGTGTTTGTACTAGGTGTTACAGGATTTGCCGTATTTCTAAATCGATTGGAAAGAAAATTATTGTGGATTTGGTTGGGTGTACCAATTTTGGCTAGTTTTCTTTTATCTTTTTGGATTCCCCAAACTCAACCGTTTAGATTATTATTCACTCTGCCTGCTCTAATAATGATTTTGGCAGGAGCAGCGGTTCGTTTTCCTAAAACTTTTGTTACATTGGTTGTCTATATAAGCATTGTAGGCAATGTCTTGTATTTTACGAGACCGAGATTACAACGTGAGCAGTGGAGGCAAGCAATTGATTTTCTGCGTCAGCAAAATATCACAGTTGTAGTCAAGTTTTTTGATAAATTTGCCCCATTTTATTGGTATGATCCCAATTTAAACGTAGTGACAAAAATTCCGTTCGGAGAAAAATCGTTTTTTTACATGGAGTATCTCACTGGGTTAACTGATCCAGATAATAAGATAAAATTCGAGATTGAGAAAAATTGGAAATTAGTTGATACTAAGAATTTTGAGGGAGTTGGGTTAATATATAAATATGAAAGTCGGAATTGATATATCATCAATAATTTACGGTACGGGGGTATCAAACTATACTCAAGAGTTGATTAACCATTTGGCGCCGATGGTTGAATTAAAAACATTCAAGTTTTCTAGATATCCCTTGATGATTATGGAATTTTTATGGAACAGACTACATATTCTCAATGTCGAGACATTTACTGGGAATATTGATATTTATCATGCCTCTGATTGGACTCAGGCCCCGAGTAAGGCCAAAAAAGTGACAACAATACATGATCTGTCACCATTTTTATATCCAACAGAACTTGATCCTTTGATTGTAAATGTTCATACAGCCAAGATGAAGTGGGCGGTCAAAGAATGCGATGCGTTTATTTGTGTGTCCCAGAGTACATCCGCGGATTTACGCAGATTATTCAATGTTCATCCAGATAAAATTCATGTCATATATGAAGCAATGCCAGAAAAATACAAATTAAATAAGCAAATAACCAAATATTCAAATTATGTCTTGGCAATTGGATCCAGGCAACCGAGAAAAAATATTGAGAGACTAAAAAAAGCTTGTGACTTGATTGGCCAAAAATTGATAATTGTCGGAGAAGGCAGTGATATGGGTTATGTCACTGATCAAGACTTGGTAAATTTGTTGGCTGGCGCCTCTGCCTTTGTCTACCCATCTATCTATGAAGGCTTTGGTTTACCGATATTAGAAGCTTTTTATCACAAAACCCCCGTGGCTTGCTCCAACACTTCATCTATGCCCGAAGTGGCAGGGGAGGCAGCTGTCTATTTTGATCCCTATAATATTGAGCAAATGGCAAAGGCTATTTCGGATGCAATAAAAAACAAAGATAAACTAGTTGAATTTGGAACCAAGCAATTAGCCAAATTCAGCTGGGACAGATGTACTAAAGAGACATTGGAAGTTTATAATTCATTAATATGATTATAGGAATTGATGCTAATGAGGCGAACTTGACCCAGAATAGAGTGGGGATAAATGAGTATGCCTATAATTTGCTCTGGGCAATCAGCAATCTGCAATCAGAAAATAAGTTTGTGATTTATTTAAAGACAAAACCCAACTCTAGCTTGCCAAAAGAAAGAGATGGCTGGAAATATCGGGTAATCCCTTTTCCTAAGTTGTGGACCCAGACCAGATTGCCTTTTGATTTGTTCTTTCGTTTCCCAAGACCAGATGTCTTTTTTAGCATGACTCACTATGCTCCCCGTCTAGCTCCTATGCCAACAGTCGTCTCTATTATGGACTTGGGATTTCTCTCGACACCTGAACAATTTACCACCAAAGACTTTAATCAATTGAAGAGCTGGACAGCCTATTCTGTCCGCAATGCTAAGAAAGTCATGGCCATTTCAGATTACACCCGTGATGCCGTAATCAAAACCTATAATAAAAAACCAGAGGATGTAGTTACTGCCCACTTGGCCTGTAATCCAGCTATTACTGGACCAGTTCACAACAAATCTGTCTTGAAAAAATATAATATTTCAAAACCTTACTTTATTTTTATTGGTAGTCTAAGACCTAGTAAAAATGTAGACGGCTTAATCAAAGCTTTTGCCAAATTAGATTCCAAATATAATTTAGTGATAGTCGGTAAGAAAGCCTGGCTTTTTCATGAAATATTTAAGACGGTGGGAGATTTGCATTTGCAGGATAGAGTAATATTTACTGGGTTCGTGGAAGAATGGGAAAAACAGGTAATACTTTCTGAAAGTATAGCTTATGTCCTGCCATCGTTTATGGAAGGCTTCGGAATACCTGTCTTGGAAGCTTTTACTTGTCAGACACCAGCTGTAGTCTCGGCAGTAGCCAGCCTTCCAGAAGTCGCAGGAGAAGCTGGGATATATGTAGAGCCGGATGATATCGATAGTATTGCAGCTGGAATGCAAAAAGCCGTCACCGATCGCGAGAAGTATGTAAAATTAGGTCTAGAAAGAGTAAAATCATTTAGCTGGGTCAAATGCGCCCAGGAAACCCTAGCAGTAATAGAATTATGCTATACGAACAAAACATTAAAATAAGCCCAAAAGGAATACAGTTTACCACCAAGGATGGTAAGCCTTTGAGTATTGTGACTGCATTTGGAAAAGCCTTTAGGCGAGTTCTAAATTGGTATTGGGATTTTGAACTAATGATTTTGCACTGGTTCTCTGAGCATTGCCCCATTGGACCTATTCGCTTCGCCATGTTCGTGTTGTCTGGCTTGAAGATGGGCCGAGGATCGACGATTCATATGGGAGTCCGCTTTTTTGACCCTCGAGGAATAAATATTGGTGAAGATACGATTGTGGGCTTTGGGACCTTTTTGGATGGAAGAAAAGAGATAAAGATTGGAAATAATGTGGATATTGCCTCGGAGGTAATGATTTATAATTCTGAACACGATCTGGAATCAGAAGAATTTACCGCCCGCGAAGAACCTGTAGAAATTGGCGATTATGTATTTATCGGTCCCAGAGCCATAATTATGCCCGGCGTAAAAATAGGAATAGGTGCAGTGGTTGCAGGCGGAGCAGTCGTCACCAAGGATGTCCCCAATTTTGCAATTGTAGGTGGGATTCCTGCCAAAGTAATAGGTGAGCGGAAAAACCAAAATCCTAAATACCGTTTGGGCCGTGCCCGCTTGTTTCAATGAAAATAATTTTAGTAATTGTCTGGCTTTTCTGTGCAGTATATTTGCTTTATCCAGACAGTAAATTTCCCCAAGATCTACCAAATTCTCTAAGATCATTTGAGCCAGCAGATACCGAGTCTCCCAACCGAAAAGCATACTTTACCAATATGACCCGCGAGCAAATCATGGATTTTTATAAGCGCAATTTCGTGGGAGTCTTGAGCTTTCGATTAAATTATCCTCCCGAAGAGGCCCAAAGTCTCATCCGTGACCAGACCCAGAGCAACTTCTTGGAGGAAATCGTTCACTTTGGCAAGCAGTCCCTGTATATCAACGGTTTTGTGCCCACCAAAGCTACTGAACAAATTAATCGAAACGGTGTTCATTACACTACCAAAGTTACTGTCCGTTATATTCCGTCTGGATATGTCACCCGTCTGACTACTTTGTTACTTCTGTCACTTGTTACCTTGTCACTCGTAAAAGCTTATGGAAAAGTATAAATGGTGGTTATTACTATTGCTTTTATTTGTGGTACCGCTGTACCCCAAATTTCCCTTGGTGGGAATCGGGGGAACATTTGTCGCAATTAGGCTTGAAGATTTTGTGATTGGGGTAGTATTGCTGGGTTGGCTAATTGGTAACTGGAAAGATAAGTTTGCTGGTCTGAAAACTCCGATAGGAAAAGCGATCTTGATCTACTGGGCGGTGGGCTTAGTTAGTGTCTTTGCCGGAATTTTGTTGACCAAATCATCCAGTCTTAATCTGGGACTATTACATTATTTACGCAGGATTGAATATATGTCTATGTATTTTGTAGGTTACTGGGCAATAAGCAACATAAAACAGCTTGGAAGCTTGGTAAAAATGATAGTATTAGTGGGATTTGTGGTGGCTATTTATGGACTCGGCCAGCAATTTCTGGCTTGGCCAATTATTTCGACTACCAATTCAGAATTTGCCAAGGGTTTGGCTCTGACTCTGGGACCTGGAGCTAGAATTAATTCGACATTTGCAGGGCATTATGATTTGGCGGCTTTTAGTCTTATTCCCTTGTTGATCATATTATCTGTACTCATATCAAATATAAAACACAAATGGTTTGTCGTAATTATTGGATCATTGAGTTATTGGGTAATGTTATTGTCTGCTTCCAGGATTACTTTTGCATCTTTAATAATTGTCGGAAGCATATTCCTTATTAGATTCAGGAAATGGTGGGGTCTGGTGTTGCTTGCTATTATTTCAGTGATTAGTGTAATTCTATCACCACAGCTAGCTGGGAGATATTTCAATTTGATATCTGTTGCACGGGCTGAAGAAAAGATAATCAGGGATGTAAATACGGTTCCAGATGCTCTAAAACCTACTGAAGTACTAGAAGACAGATCGTTAAACATTAGACTGAAGGCATCTTGGCCAAAGGCACTTAGAGCTTTAGCTAAAAATCCAATTCTCGGAACAGGTTATTCATCTGTGGGACTAGCTGTAGACAATGATTATCTCAGAGTCTTGGCTGAAACCGGAATTTTGGGGATGGCTGCCTTTGGCTTGGTATTTATTAGACTTTTGAAAAGCTGGATACCATCAAAGTCCCCATTTGTCTGGGCTATGATATGTGTGACCGGTGGCTTATTGCTAAACGCTGTATTTATTGATATCTTTGAAGCGTCCAAAATCGCCACAATATTTTGGCTGATTGCCGGAGTTACTCAAAAGTTTAGAGAATTGGTATGAGAAATAAAATATTATTTGTAATAATTCTTCTATTGGGGTTTGGTGTCAGGCTATATAAAATAACCAGTCCAATTGCCGATTGGCACTCTTGGCGGCAAGCAGATACAGCTTCTGTAACCCGTAATTTTGTGAAATATGGAGTGGATATGCTATATCCTCGGTATGATGACTTTTCTGATGTCTCGGGAAAGGGACTTTTTAATCCAAATGGCTATCGCTTTGTGGAATTCCCAATTTTTAATCTGATCCACTACTCATTATTTATCATTTCACCATTTAATAATTTATCATTGGAATCCATTGGAAGATTAACTTCAGTCTTGGCAGCAATGACAAGTTCAGTATTTATATTTTTATTATTAAAGCGAAAGGTAAGTCAAACAGCAGGTTTCTTGGGAATGATCTT
This sequence comes from uncultured Gammaproteobacteria bacterium, assembly GCA_964362965.1. Classification (GTDB taxonomy): domain Bacteria; phylum Patescibacteriota; class Microgenomatia; order CAZETR01; family Amesbacteraceae; genus JACRNA01. The sequence continues at coordinate 7,512 of CAYIGO010000010.1, forward strand.
TTTCTTATTTCTGCCCTACAACATATTTTTTACCCGCGTAATTCTGCCGGAAAATCTGATGGTGACACTTACACTCGGAGCATTACTATTATTTGACTTAAATCTTCTCACCTTGGGTGCGGTAGTAGGAGCTTTGGCAATATTGGTAAAACCAGTGGCATTATTTTTCTTTTTACCATTGGTTATAAAACATTGGCGGAGAATAATCGTAATGCTACTGCCTTTTGTGGCCTGGAGAATTTGGGAAGCGAGATTTCCTATGGGAATACCCGCCAATCTCTGGCTATTAAATGGCAATGGTATCAGATTCAAAGGCGCCTTTTTTCAATGGATATTTGGAGAGCGCATTGGACATCTAATCTTGGGATCTTGGGGTGTTTACCCTTTAATCGAAGGATTATTAACTATGGGTGGGTATTGGGTCTGGTGGGTAGTGGGGGCATTGTTATACTTATTTACTTTCGCCACAGGAAATGTCCATCACGATTATTATCAAATTCCCATAATCCCTATCATCTCTATCTTGTTGGCATTGGGTGTAGCCAAGGCAAATACCCTATACAAAAAAATATTAATGATAATCTGTGTATTGTTTATGTTTGCTTTTTCTTGGTACGAAGTGCGCGGACGTTATCAGATCAATCACTATTCCATAGTCGATGCTGGCCGAGCCGTGGATAGACTAACTCCCAAAGATGCTGTGGTCTTGGCTCCTTACAATGGCGACACTGCTTTTCTCTATCAGACCAACCGGAGAGGATTTCCATTTGTTTATTTTCCAGTCAAAGATTTTATAGATAATTATGGCGTAACATATTATGTCTCGGTCAATTATGACGCTCTAACCCGAGAAGTCATGAACAAATACACCATAATCGAACAAAATCCGGATTTTGTAATAGTCAAACTCGAAGAGCCCAAGCGCCTATGAAAATTCTGATGCTTACTCCCTATCTCCCATATCCACCATCTATCGGTGGTCAGCTTCGTTCGTATCACCTAATTAAACGTCTCTCTAAAAATCATGAAATTACCTTGGTCTGTTTTACTCGTGATTACAATAGCGCCGAACAAATAAATCATATGAAACAATATTGTAAAGATGTAATTATATTTCAACGAGGTAAAACTTGGACATTACCAAATATACTCCGAACTGGATTTTCCTGGTATCCATTTTTGATAATGATTTATTTTTCGCCTGAAATAAAAGACAAATTGCAAGAAATTATAGACAATGGAAAGTTTGATCTTATTCATGCTGAAACTTTTTATGTCTTACCATTCTTACCCAAGACCGATCTTCCTACGGTACTGGTAGAGCAGACTATAATGTCTCGGGTATTTAGACACTATGTAGATCACGAAGCTCGGTGGTGGCTTCGCCCATTGTTACTAATAGACGTTGCAAAAATTGGATTTTGGGAAAAACATTATTGGCAAAGAGCCAATTCTCTCGTTGCTGTCTCCGATGAAGATGCGGCGATAATGAAGTCTAAGACGACTGGTATTGATGTCAAGGTTGTTCCAAACGGAGTAGGAGAAGATTTCGATCTGATTAAGCCAATATTACATTATAATCACAAAATTTTGTATCAAGGCAATTATAAATGGATGCAGAATTGGGAGGCAGCCACAATTCTTGCAACCAAAGTCTTTCCGATTATCAAAAAAGAAATTCCAGACGCGAAACTAATCATAAATGGGCAATTTCCTACCAACGACTTAAAAAAACTAGCGAGTAACGATATCTTGATACAAGAGCATGAGGATACCGATAGTGGAGCAGTGGTTCGAGCCTATTCTAATGCTGGAATATTGGTGGCACCGATTTATGGTCCGGGTGGAACGAGACTAAAAATATTGGCTGCAATGAAATCGATGATACCTGTTGTGACTACTCCTTTGGGAGCGGAAGGTTATGGAGCAGTCGATGGTGAGTCAATTGGGGTTGGTAAAACTCCTGAAGATATTGCCCATAAAACCATTAATATTCTGAAAGATAAAAAGTTGTATACAAAAATAGTTAACACGGCTCGAAAAATAGTCGATAAGCATTTTTCCTGGGATCCAATTGCCACCAAGCTCGAAAAAATATATGAAGAAATTATCAAAAAATAAATTAACTATTGTTACTGTCAATTTTAATGCTGCTAAGCTAATTCGAGAATTATTAGCATCGATAAATAATTCTAAAAACATTAATTTTGGGATTAAAATAGTTGTGGTAGAGAATTCCGAGGAAGATCTTTCAAGTCTATCTGGAATTACATACCTACGAAATAAAGGAAACCTAGGATTTTCATCAGGAAATAATCTCGGAGTAACCAAAGCAGAGGGGGATTACGTCTGGTTTATGAATCCTGACACTACCGTCGAACACGATACAATTGCTTATATGATAAACTTTATGGACAAAAATCCAGATGTGGGTGTAGCGACTCCCAAGATAATTCTTCCAAATGGAAAACTGGACAAAAATTGTCGGAGGAAATTTCCGACCCCTATTAACTCACTCAACAGATTTTTGGGTTTTGGTGGTTATTTTATAGACACGCCTGAAGGTAAAACTGTAGAAGTGGATTCTGTCATGGGATCAAATATGTTGATTAGAACTGAGGTCGGTCAAAAAATCGGCTGGTGGGACGAGGATTATTTTATGTATGGTGAGGATATTGAATTTTGTTGGCAGGTAAAAGAGTTGGGGTATAAAATTATGTATGTACCGGATGTAGTCGTCCATCATCATCATGGTGCTAGCTCGGGACTGAAAAAAACCAGTGAGAAAATAACCATTGCAGATAATTCTGTAAGGCACAAAGCCATCTTGGGATCGACCAACGCTATGAGAATATTTTATAAAAAGCACTATGCCGGAAATATATTGATTGACCCAATAATTTATTTTAGTATCTGGCTGTTAGAACGATTTCGGCTGCTTAAACTGAGACTATGAAAAAAATTTGTATTGATGCCAGAATGTGGGGTATTAAACATACCGGTATCGGTCGTTATGTTGAAAATCTTATTGATAATCTCCCAGGAAAAGTTGTCCTAATAGTCCATCCAGATTTAAAAAATGAGTCCAAGCTAAAAGTTTTTGAGAAATACTATGCTAAATATCACCCCTATTCGTATCTTGCGCAATTCGAAATGTTCTGGCTGTTATTAAAAATTAAACCAGATTTATTACACGTTCCCCATTTTACGATCCCGGTTTTGTGGTTGGGTAAACTAGTTGTCACTATCCATGACCTGATCAAGCACCTGTCGAGAGGACCAAATACCACAACCAGACACCCTCTAATATATTGGCTAAAATATATTCAATATTTATTTATTGTTTGGTTTGCTGTCCATAGAGCAAGTCACATTATTGTTCCAGCAATTTATTGGAAAGATATATTAATAAAGAAATATAAGTTAAATGCCAGTAATATTTCTGTAACCTATGAAGGTGTCTCAGATAGTCTATACCGGTAATCTCTATCCACACAAAAATATTGGAGTTTTAATAAGTGCCGTCGAGAGACTGCAAATTAAGCTCAAGATAATCTGTGCCAGAAGTGTCTTTGAGAAACGACTTCCCAAATACGAATATGTAGAATATTTAGGCCGTCTTTCAGACGAGGAAATGGTAAAAGTCTACAAAAATTCACAGGCATTTGTCTTTCCATCGCTTATCGAAGGTTTCGGTTTGCCGGGACTAGAGGCCATGGCTGTGGGCTTGCCGGTAATTGCTGCTCGTGCATCGTGTCTACCGGAAATATACGGTGAGGCTGCGCTCTTTTTTGATCCACATGACATCGATGATTTGGTCGACAAAATAAAGTCAGTAATTTCTGATTCTAAACTATGCCAGTCATTAGTTGCCAAGGGTTATTTGCAAGTTAAAAAATATTCCTGGGCCAAGATGGCCCAACAGACATGGGAAATATACCAAAACGCGTTGCGATAGTTTATGACTGGGTGGTGAAGTGGGGAGGGGCTGAAAGAGTCCTATTAACCCTTCATGAAATGTTTCCTAATGCTCCACTTTATACTTCGGTTTATGATGCCGATTCGGCTCCCTGGGCTAAGGTATTTTCAAAAATCTATGCGCCAAAGATAATCCTAAATCACAAGTTTTTTGCTTGGGTCTTGCCAATAATATTTGAATCCTATAATTTCGACGAATACGATTTGGTAATTTCTGTGACTTCATTTGCAGCCAAAGGAGTAATTACCAAGCCTGGCACCCGTCATATTTGTTATTGTCTGACACCAACTAGATTTCTCTTGAGCCATGTAGAGCATTATAAAACAAAGCTCCTTGGACCGGTCTTTAATTATTTAAAGTATTGGGACAAGTTGGCTTCAAATAGACCCGATAAATTAATTGCGATTTCACAGACGGTTCAAAAGCGTATTTTAGATTATTATCAAAAAGACTCAGACATAATTTATCCGCCAGTAGACACAGATTTTTTTGTTCCGGCATCACATCCTAAAAATGATTATTTTCTTTTAGTTGGAAGAATGGAATCCTACAAAAATAGCAATAAAATAATAGAAATATTTAACGAATTGAATATGCCATTGGTCGTAGTAGGTACGGGATCAAACGAAACATACTTAAAAAGTATAGCAAGGCAAAATATTACATTTGCAGGTCAAGTGACCGATGATAAACTTCGCGATTACTATCAAAATTGCAAAGCCTTAATATTTTGGCATGAGGAAGATTTTGGAATTATTCCGGTGGAAGCAATGGCGTGTGGCAAGCCAGTTATTGGTTTAAACATCGGTGGAGTTTCAGAAACGGTTATAAATAATAAAACCGGTATTTTAATTTCGGATGATTCACAAGAGCTAATTAATGCGATCAAAAACTTTGATTCACAAAAATTTGACCCCAAAGAAATTAGGAATAGAGCCTTGGAGTATTCAAAAGCCAAATTTATTGGTAAACTAAGAAGACTATGCAGTATAGTGACTTGAAGAGGGCACTGGATATTATTTACGCCATTGTTTTAGGAATTGTCTTTGGTCCTGCCTGTCTTGTGACGGCAATAGCCATAAAACTCGAAACCCCAAATGGTCCCGTCTTTGCAGACATTCCCAACCGGGTTGGAAAAGATGGAAGACTATTCAAGTTATACAAATTTCGCTCTATGATTCCGGATGCACATGTTTTATTAAAGTCCGACCCGAAATTTAGAGAACTTTACGATGAATATAAAAAGAGTAGTTTTAAATTGTATGACGACCCGAGAGTAACCAGAGTTGGAAAATTTATCCGTAAATTTTCAATTGACGAAGTTCCCCAAATATTTAATATTTTTCGAGGTGAAATGAGTCTCATTGGTCCAAGGCCTTATTTTGCAGATGAGTTAGAGGATCAGCAAAAAAAGTATCCCCAAACCAAAGAATTGGTCAAAAAAGCTTTGTCGGTCCGCCCCGGAATTACCGGTCAGTGGCAAGTATCAGGCCGTAGTGCAATTAATTTTGACAAACGGATTGACATGGATGCCCACTATGCTGAGAATATGAACTTATGGTATGATTTAAAAATCCTGCTCAAAACCCCTTTTGTAATGTTATCAGGTAAAGGAGCAGTATAATTATATGGAACCAGAAATTGTACACCCTATCGAGATAATTATGGATAAACCCGTAAAGAAAAATATAGCCCTTAGAATAATTACTTGGGTATCGTTGGGTATTGTCGG
>CAYIGO010000011.1:0-13009 GCA_964362965.1 uncultured Gammaproteobacteria bacterium
CGGTCGTGGGTTCGAATCCCACCGAGCCCACAGGAGATTATATGAGTGATGAAATTTTTCTAAATCTTTGGCCTATCGATATAAATATTTTTGACGATCTTCCTAAAATTCTTAAGATAAAAATGAAAATATTGATGGAATTAAAGAGTCCATGGGAATTTCTTGATTTATTGATTCATTCCATGACAATTCAAATTAATAGTAGATACATTTCTTCAAAAACACAGATACATCAATACGTAGACATAACTGGTCCAGTTTGGATAGAAGAGGGAGTTAAAATCATGTCATTCACAACCATAAAAGGTCCAGCCTATATTGGTAAAAATGTCATAATAGGAAATAACAGCCTAATAAGAGAGTCAATAATATTAGATAACTCACTAGTGGGATATTCTTCTGAGGTGGCTCGAAGTTTTATTGGTAAAGAGTCTAAATTTCACCGAAATACAGTATTAGATTCATTTATATCAAATAACGTAAACATGGGGGGAATGGCTGGGACAGCAAATAGGCGTTTAGATGGCAAATCCATAAAATCTGATTCAGTTGAAAATCGTATTGATACCCATCGCTTACGTCTTGGGGCATTCATTGGTCAAAACACAATTATTGGCGCAAGAACCCAAACTATGCCAGGAGTAAAAATAGGTACGGGATGTATGATATTTCCAAATTCTGTCATATTTAATGATGTAGTTGATAATTCCAGAGTATGTCAAAAAAAATAAGGTTACTTTTAATAGATCCCCACCCAGACGATGAGATATATTTTTTTGGAGGTACCTTGGCAAAATATTATAAACAGAATTTAGAGATTTATATTTGTCTTTTAACTAATGGTGAGAGGGGGAACATAACTAAATTTGATATAAACAAAAAATCCTTTACTACACATCAAGTAAAATCAACTGAAGAGAAATGGCTTGGAAAAACTAGACAATCAGAATGCAAGAAGTCTTTAACGGCTTTAAGAATACTCAATTATAAAATATATTCACTTAATATTCCAAATTTGGCTGTTGATGAAAAATCAATTCCTAAAATAAAAAATGTAATTTCCGTCGTTGATCCACACATAATCCTGTCTTTTAATGAGGCGGGTACTTCAAGATTCACAAATCAAGATCATTCCTGGTCCGGTACCGCTACATTCATCGCATTAAGGGATTTAATTAATAAGAAACATACACCAAAACACTTTCGCAGATATATGACTTATACACTTCCCGACCCTTCCAATTATTTCGATAATTATAATGATCTGAACATTGATTCAAAGTTATACACAAAAATTAATGTTTCCAATTATATAAAATTTAAATTAGACGCATGTAATAAATTAAAAACCCAGTATCATGTAACTCAGTATTTTAAAAAGGTCGGTTTATTAAATATCAAACATGAAACTTACATCGAACGTATTAATTTATCAAGTGTCAGTTGCATGGGTAAAAACGATCTTTTATATGGGTTGGATAGCCCCTCGAAGAATATTAATGAGATTAATGATTACATATCCATACCCATGCCCCTTTCGATAAATTCTTATATAGGGACCCATGCTAATGTAGCACAAATAATAATTGATAGATTCAAATTATAATTCTGATTGTTGCCCTTGTTATAAAATCTAAAATAGGCTAGAGTAATAGACATGGATGCGGATACGATATTAAATTTGACCAACATGATCAATACGTCTCTGGGGACTATTGAGAAAGTAAAAGAGGAGAAAGCTAAGCTTTCGGAAATGCTAAAGTCTCTTCTAGACAACGATCCAAGCTATCTTGAAGCCTCAGAACAGGCCAAAGCTACAGGTAAGGCCAAAGGCCAGGCTCGAAAGCAGGTTATGCGTATGCCCCAGGCGTCAGATTTGGATTCCAAGGTCAAAGAATTATCAAAGCACCTCAAAGACATTACTACTCAGATGTCCATGTACTTGGCCGATTACGCGAGACTTTCTGGGTTATCCACTTTTGAAGACCCAAATGGTGAGGTCCGCGAAATTGTCTATGTGGCAAAGCTCGTAAAGAAGAGTTGATATGGCTTACAATCCAAACGCAGTCTTTATATCACCCTCTACTTTGTCCGATTTTGACAAATGCCCCCAACTATATTATTACAAAGCGGTCTACCGCGCGCCATCGGGCCTGAAAATCCAAATCATCAATCCTGCCATTGCCTTAGGTCAAGTCGTCCACGAAACAATTGATCAAGTTATCAAGTTGCCAGCAGTCAATCGCTCCAAGGACAAGCTCCTGGATATTTATGAGTTTTTATGGAAGACAATAGAAGGTGAAAAGGGAGGATTTATGGTGAGCGAAGTCGAATCCAAGAGACGGGGTCTAGAAATGATCACTAGATTTTGGGCCAATGGCCATTTCAAAGAAGCAGAAATGGTCAAGCTGCCAATATTTCCAAAAGTTGATCTTGGGAACAATTTGATTTTGACAGGCAAGCTCGATTGGATCGAAAAAGAGGGTTACACTTATCATGTTATTGATTTTAAGACTGGTAAAAATGAAGAAAAGGCTGAATCAATGCAGCTTCCTATCTATGCAGTTCTGGCTTGTGGAATCTTAAAGACATTTGATATCAGGACTAGTTATTGGTATCTGGACCGTGAGGATAGTCTGGCATCTTTTCCCTTGCCAGATATCAATGAAACTACTAGACTTTTAGTCACCAAAGGGGAAATTATCCAAAAAGCCCGTAAAGACAATTCTTTCAAGTGCCAATCTGGCAAAGACAATTGTTATGCCTGCCGTGACATCCAGGCAATTGCCAAGGGTTTTGGCAAGCTTGTGGCCGTCGACGCTACCAACTACAAACAAGAAATTTATATATTACCCAAAGAAGACCCCCCCGCGAAGAATTACCTTTTTAGTGATAAAATATTTGATGTTATGAAGTGGCTTATTGATCCATCCGAATATACAATACCCAATCCTCGTATCGATGGCTGGAAAAAATTAAAGGAAGTGTCGGCTAAGACCGTAAAGATTTATGTCTTTCCGTTAGAAGCTTTTGATTATTTTTTAAAAAACAATAAGTTACCACAAGAATTCGAAGATCAGTTGTTAATTGCAGCTCGTGAAGTTATCGATTCTAGTCCAGAAAAAGCTGCATTGGTACGTAGAGCATATGTTGTTCCTGGATTAGAAAATCCACCTGGTCCACGTTTTGTAGGGTTAAATACTCCTGAAAAAATTGTTGAGGCGACCCGTCAGTTATTTGAATTTGCAATCAAACAAAATTATCACCAACACCCTGAAAGCCAAATTAGTGGTTGGATTGAAACTCCGTCGACAGTATTAGATTTACCAAAATTTGAAATAGATCCGATGTCCGTACAAATACCTTATGGCGGTAATGCTGTCAATGAAAATGGAACCATCGAGGTACTGGCCGTCTATGGGATGAATGAGGGTGTCCAATCGTTAGTCGCAGATCGTTATGTGATTGAAGCAAGACGGGGAAAATTGTTTATTTTGCGCAAGGAAGTTCCTCAAAAAACACAAATGCTTTGTACAACCAATACTAAGGGGGTTCAATTAATTAATGTCCCCGTCGATCTGCAATTTGATCAAGTGTTATCAGATGCCGAAATCGTCGAAATTGCCAGAGTAACACACGAATTATCTTTAAAATATGGGCCTCAAAGAGTTGAATATTCTACAATCAGTACTGGTATATGTTTCAACGAAGTTGCAAATTATTACCGTGAAGAAAAAAAATCAACTGGGGATCTTAAGGTAACTGGAAAAGTTTTATTGATTAACGGAATTGAAGATTTAAATAAATTACTAGAAATTCCAGGTGAAAAGTTGGAATCAGGTGAAATTGTAGTCTTGGTTGGCGATCGCGTCGTGATTGAACGCGATTATGATGTTTTAGGATCGCTCACCACATGGAAAAATCATATGTTTGTCCTTTATCCTGGAGTGGCATCCACTCAGCATGCTGTTCGGGTCTTGGCAGATAAGGGGCATAAAGCATTTCTTATTGGTAATCAAAAATATTCGGACGGAGACGAAGTCCAAATTTCGAGTGGTGGTGGAAAGGTCCGAGTCACAAATTTAACTAGGACAGAGTCTCAGGAAACAATGTCTCTCTGGGATGCCTTAATCTTTGGCAATGAAATGTGTGGAGGTAAAGCTTACCGCCTATCTCAATTAAAGACTAGTGGTTTTCAAGTTCCGCATGGAGCAGTCTGTACTACGGTAGTTTTTGACAAAATTATCAACATGAAATCAGACTCGGAAATAATTTCATATTTAGATACGCTTCTTCCTGAATACCGAAACTCAAAAGACCTATTTGCTGTTCGTTCGTCAGCTACTATTGAAGATGGGAAAACTCATTCTATGGCCGGCATGTTTGATAGTTACTTAGATGTTTGTGCAAATGACTTGTCTCAAAATATATTGAAGGTCATTCGATCAATTAATAATCCCACTGTCACAAGTTATTTATCACACCATCCTGAACTTTCTGCACTTGAACTAAAAATGGCTGTGGTAATCCAACAGATGATCCCCGCTAAAGCGGCGGGGGTAATCTTTGGAGCTAAAACTCAAACTCACGACACTAATATGGTAGAAATAGAAGTAAACAACGGACTTGGTGAAGCAATAGTTTCGGGTTCAGCTACAGAAGTGGAATATTATCGCTTTAGTAGATATGAGAGAAAGATGGTCGAGCGAAAGGGTCCAAAATATATTACCGAGCCAGAAGCAAGAGCCTTGTTTATGCTCTCAGAGAGACTGCGAGAAATGTTTTCAGATATTCCCCAAGACATCGAGTGGGCAATAGATAAATCTGGTCAAATTTGGGTTCTTCAAAGCCGTGATATGAATATCTAGCCTACAATCTCATCTCTCTTAGATGACAAGAATCTGCCCCAACTGTCCATGAAGCCCAAGATTAATTTGAAAGGAGCCTCGAGAATAAAGTCAAAGACAAAGGCTAGGAAATTGAGCTGAGAGACACCACGACTGACCAGGTCTCCCACAGCCACCATGGGCAGAGTCAGGACATCCCAGCCAACAGACGAGGTTTCACCCCGTGGATCATAGGTATAGACAGAAGATATTTGTCTGATACGGTAGGCAAAAAAGGTAACTACAGACAAAAAGAACAAAAAAACCAAGACACTGATAAAGCTAAAGCCTATCAAAGATAGTAGCCAATATATAAAATAAAAGACAGCTACAAATAACAAGCCATAGAAGAGATAAAATAATCCAAATTTATACCACGAAAAAGATCTATTTAATTTTGTCATTACCTCCCAATTATTAGCAGGAATATCAGGAGTAAATACTATTTCGATAGTCCGGGCCAAAAGTTTCTCTTGGTCTCGTTTTTTGGGCAAATGAATATTGGCCACAATTATCCACATTATAGCTACAGGAACGAGTAGATTTATCGCTAGAGAAATATAATTAATGTGTCCCCTAAACAAAATCTCCAAAGGCATCTCGATCAAGATACCCAGAATCATCTTGGTCAGAAAGACGTACAGCAAACTCCTAAAAGTGGCGGTGTTCATACGTTGTCTAGTGAGTAGTAGCTGCTCACCAAGGACTTTTTCTGCTTCTATTGTAAATAGCTCTTTGTCTTCCAAAATAATGGGGAAGTTTTCCGGCTTGTTGAAATACATGTCACGCAACAAGACCAATGGACCCATTTGTTTTCTGACCCAAGCAGAAGCTATATTTAGTGATTTGTCTTTGAAAGCCGATTCATAAGCACTAAATGTTTCCTCTATGTTGTGATTGGGATTTAGCTTATAGAGGTGATAGGCAATCCCGGCTTCGTCAGATTGTGAGTAGACCCGATCGACTGCCACATAGAGAATTAGATCCAGTTTTGGATCATCCACTTCAATTCTGGGCCTGAGAACATTAAAGGCAAAATTTGTAAATTGGGCATAATCAGTATTTTGAGACAAGAGATCTTCAAGATGAGCTGATATTAACCCAACCAGCCAGTCTTTATTGAGCTTAGTATCATTCCAGATAGCCAAATAATTTCCGAGTATCAGAATAAAATTTTCCTGATCTAGGTTATTGATAGTCAATTCGTTGATATATCCAGCCCATCTCATCTCTTGGAGGAGCTCTGTAGTCAGCTTGGAGGCGTCATTGTTGAAGATTAGCTGTCTTCGCAGTATCCGGCCTATTGCAGCACAGCGTACGAGGTGTTCAGCCCGATATTCCATGGCATTTCTGGCCAATTCATAAATCCGAGCCAGTCTGGTCACTGCGTCTTGGGAATCCTTGTCTCCCAATCCTTTTGATTTTCCACAACTCAAGCTTTCAATTAGTTTGTGTATAATTGGATTTGTCATCTCGAGAGCTATTTTAACCTAATATGAAATATATTGATAACCTAGTTGATAAAATCACCATGTACAGACTGATGCTGTACTTTTTATTAATTTTAGTTGGATTGGGATTTTTTATTCAGCCACCATTAAAACTTGCTATTTCGCTTTTGATCTTAATCTCAATTAGCTGGCTTACCAATACTATTTTTGCCAAAATATTCAAAGCCCCTACCAATCTAGAATCTGTCTATATTTCAGCTTTAATATTGGCTTTGACCATATCTCCGGATAATTATTTTCTTTTATTTATTTCAGCCATTATTGCAAACGCTTCAAAATATATACTCGCTGTCAATCGAAAACATATATTTAATCCTGTGGCAATTACCTTGGTTATAGTCGGGAATGCTAGCTGGTGGATTGTAACTCCCATGACTATCCCAATTATTCTTATTGGAGGACTGTTAATTATTTATAAATTAAGAAAACCAGAAATGCTTCTGGCTTTTTTCGCTGTAGCTTTATTAATTCCATTTTTGAGAGGGGATTCTCTCAGGGGTCTTTTTCTGTATTCACCATTACTCTTTTTTGCATTTGCAATGTTCACAGAACCCCTGACTTCGCCCACAAGCAAAATTTGGCAAATAGTTTATGGTTTATTGATTGGTATATTATTTAATATTCGCGGGATTTCGCCTGAAATAGCATTAATCGCAGGAAATATCCTTGCATATCTAGTTTCCTCCAAAGAGAAATTAATCTTGATCCTCAAAGAAAAAATTCAGATCGCACCAAATATTTATGAGTTTATCTTTGAATCTAGTAAAAAATTGAATTTTAAACCCGGTCAATATCTGGAGTGGACATTACCACAAGAGAAACCTGACTGGCGGGGGAGTAGAAGATATCTGACCATTGCTTCATCTCCTACAGAAGACAATATTCGAGTCGGTACCAAGTATTATGAAAAATCCAGTACTTTTAAGAAAACTTTATTTGATTTAAATACCCCGATAATCGCCTCTCAATTGGCAGGTGATTTTACATTACCCAAAGACCCAAAAACCAAGCTTACTTTTGTGGCCGGGGGAATTGGTATTACTCCATTTCGCAGTATGATCAAATTTTTGATAGATACAAAACAAATCCGCGATATCATATTGATCTATATCAACAAATCCGCGGACGAAATTGTTTACAAAGATATTATTGAAAAAGTTAAAGTTTTCTATATTAATACTTCTGAAGTCGGATATCTAAATGCAAAAAATATCTTAGACTTCACTCCTGATTTCTTAGACAGATCGTGGTATATTTCCGGTCCGCATAATATGGTCACAGCTACAGAGCATTTACTCAAAAATATGGGGATAAAACACATCAAAACCGACTTTTTCCCGGGATTAGTTTAAGCTAATTTTCAGAAACAATCTTTATTATTAGAGTATGAAAGGAGGTGAGGCAATGAAAGGAAAAATAATAATCATGGTATTGGCTATAGGCTTACTGACCGGCTTGTCAGTAAATCAAGTCTCAGCCAGAGGATTTTCAGAATTCAAAGCGGACAGACTAATGAGGCTCGTCGAGGACAGAATTGGATACATGGTCAACCCAAAACAAAATTGATTTGAGATACTTGTTTGGGTTTGGTGGAGGTCGTGTGATGGGACACATGTTCCGAGACTAAAATTTTCTTGAGGTAGAGAAAATCCAAGATGGGGCTAACGACCCCGTTTTGGGGTATAATAAACTCACCTTGGTGAATGTAGCTCAACGGTAGAGCACTAGATTGTGGATCTAGAGGTCGCGGGATCATCACCCGTCATTCACCCCAAAGTTTTTCACCGTTTCAAATTAATATTTTTGGTTTCAAGCATTTTGAAGAATCTTTCCCACTCAAAATTCCACGGGTCAGTCTTTTGGTGAGTAGTATCAATCTCTTGGTGACCCTTGAATTGAGTTATGGTAGGTATTTGAGCGATTAATAGCCCAACCAAACCAATAAGGGATTGATATTGTTGTTTTGTAAAACCATCTGATTCATTTGATATTAATTCAATTCCAACGCTGTTCTTGTTATATCCAGGAGCATGCCATGCCATTCTATATAATTCAACCATCTGCCATATATCTCCTCTACGTCCAATCAGGAAATGAGCAGAAACTTCATAACTTTCTAGCAGCCGTCTACAATTGTCAGGAGAATATTGATCAGAATAACCCAGAGCGTACATTGAGTGAATGACTACAGTATCCACCCCCCCCAGATTCCTCTTTGTTTCGCTTCCGTTATAAGAATAGTCTTGATTTCGTTTCAGATCATCTTCTGTAAACTCCCTACCGTCATCATATGTAAAAGTTTCAATTCTCATATTTTCTCAATAGTGTTGGCATTATAGCCAAAATTTCAAAAAAATGATAGAATTTCAACCTACTATGGGACAAGCTAACCGTGAAGCATTTAATTATAATAATTCCCTACAACGGCAAGATTGGCCAGATCGTGCACAAGTTTTAGTGTGTTTGGGAAAACGTATTAACTTCGGTACTCTGAAAGCGGCTTTTTATAATATGTTTTCAAAAAGGAAACCCAATACTTGTGCGTTTTGCCCTTACTTTAAGTTGATTGATGGTGGAGGGACTGCATCATGCAAAAAAGTTATTAGCGGGGAAATTAAATTTGAAGAATGGGAAACGTTATTGAAAGAGCTTTCTGAAGGCAAGAGTTCTTTTTGCGGGGCTGCAGGAGAAATAGCTTAGAATTCTTATAAATGCTTTCAGGTTCGAGACTTTTAGATGGTATTCCAGTTTGGCCAATTTACTGGGAAGAAGTACTAGATGATTTATTATCTTCTACGATCTTTGGAAAAACTTCTACTAAACATTCAGCAATTTTTTTTAAATCCTCTTCTATACTAATCAAATCATTATTTTTTTTAGGTTTTTCTAATAATCCCTGTATTTTTTCAAAGCAATTTTTCGCATCTTCTTCTGCAGCTTCTTTGTGAAGGAGCATGGTTCCCCATGGGATACTCAGCCCACCAGTGCTTAAATCCCTATGATAGCCACTTACAACTTTTCCTATCTCCCACCAAGAATTCATAATTTTCCTGGCTGTTCTTAAACTATCGACTTGACCCTCTGTAAATGGAACTCTAATTGTTCCAAAATTTCTTCCTCGATCTTCTAACTTTAAATCAGTAAATTGCTCAGGCATGACTACATTTTAGCATACCACTAAGCGGGTTCAAGACTTTTAGAGGGTATTCCAGTTTGGCAACAACATTGGCCTTAACTGCAAAACTTCCTTTGAGTTGATTGGAGAAACGAAGAAGTCGTATAATTGGCCTCATGGACTCGTATTTCAAGAAGGACATTATATATTCATTTGAGGGTAAAACCTTTGAGTTTGGCGTGACCGAAAGCCTGTTTTCGACATTTAATATTGATCATGGGACTGATATATTATTGCGAAGTATCGCTAGCGATAATCCCAAGGCAATTCTTGATCTGGGCTGTGGCTACGGTCCATTGGGCATAATGCTCGCATCCAAATATCCAGAGTCTAGCGTTACTATGACTGACCGCGATTTGTTAGCTGTCAGATATTCCCAAATTAATGTAGAGAGAAATAATATTAAAAATGCAACTGTTTTGGGAACCCTGGGCTTTGAACAAATCAAAAGTCAATCCTATGATCTGATAGTCTCAAATATTCCAGCTAGAATAGGGGAGGATGCCATTACTTCTGAGTTCTTCCTAGAACCAACTAAACACTTAAATGTTAGTGGTACATATTGGTTTGTAATTATTACGGCACTGAATCATTTATTGATAAGAGTTGCCAAGAAGAACGATTTGAAGTTTCACGAAGTCCGCAAGCGCAAAGGCCACATTGTTTATAAATTTACATCCTAATTATATGAATGATAACTCATCAGCCGAACATCATAATGCTTCTAATATTAAATTCAAGGAAAGACATATTTCTTTTCATGATTTAATCGCTATGGGTTATACTTCGATGAAACTAATTGCAAGAGCCCTTGGTGTATCGGCTGAATATGTGACAAAGATTAAACGAGAATCTGAAAAATTAGTTCCTGAGTCGGAGATTCTCGTTGAAGATTCTCGGGTCTCAAAAGCTGATGACTTATATAATTCAGGATTTCATTCACGTGCTGAAACGTCAAAATTATTGGGATATAAGGATGATCCGGAAGGACGAAATGCCAATAAACGCTCCCGACGGTTAAAGAATCGTTGGAAGAAATACTAAAACCATTTTTTGATCTCATCGAACATCTTTAAATGACCTTTATCGTTTGGGTGAAGTCCATCTATAAAATCGTTATTATCCAATTTGTCCATTATTGAAATAAATCGACATGAGTTTGTATCTGAAATTTTTATCAGTAAATTATTATATTTTTTGACTCGAGCTATATCATAAGACTTTCCTTTAGAACTTCCAGGAAAAGGTTTTAGTAATGAATCATCACCTAGGGCAAGACCAATGAAAGTGATATTGCGGCAAAATGTTTTAGCGTTGAGTATTAAATTATTAATATTATCAATAAATCTATCCTCTTGAACTATTAGTTTATCAGGAGTTCTAAAATATCCTGAGTCGTTGACTCCAAACAAAAAGATTATATCTGTGGGTTGTCTTGACTGACATTCAGCGTTAAATCTATTAAGAATATCATCAGAAGTATTACCCCCAATCCCTAAGTTAAATACATTTACAAAATCACCATGATACTTATTTTCAAGATAATTTCTCAATAACTCTACCCAGCTAGATTTTATGTAAGCTGCCTGTGTAACACTGTCTCCAAAAATACAAAATGTTTTGTCCATATGTTAATTATATATACTATCGTGTAATACTCCCAATACTGCCAGTGCTTGAGAGGTGGAAATAAGGGATTCGGGGGCAAGCCAGGGGAGACCAAGACGGGATTGTTTGTTTGCTTTGATGGTTTTGAGAACGAAATATATTATTTCGTGGGGGAAATACAATTCTATTTTTAATTCGCGGTAATCTTCGGCCACTCCTACCATATGAATTTTTACACTCTCTAAATATTTATCAAACAATAATCCCTTTTTATTGAAGGGGTCAAAAGATATTGTATAGTTGTTTCCTTGGTAAACAATCAACCTAAAAGTTCCTGACTCGGTAATCTTAACCTTGTCATAATTTTCCTGTCCTTCATATCCCAGCTTTCCAATCAAATCAAATACAGCAATAATTAACTTCTGCTCTTTACTGTTCTCGGCAATACCAGTCATAAATGTATAATACTCTATATTATGGATAAATTTGCAATTACAAAACTTTCCAATTCTGACCCAATTCCTTATGACTTATTATTATCTGCTGATCCGAATAGGGAATTAGTGGATGAATATCTAAAGTCTGGCGAATGCTTTGTAGGCAAGATCGATAATAAAATTGTGGGGGAATATGTCTTGATAAATAATGCTGATAAAATATTTGAGATTATCAGTGTGGCAGTTGACCCAAAATACCAAGGTAAAGGCTATGGAAAAATGTTGGTCTTAGATGCTATCGATAGAGTCAGAAAATCTGGTGCAAAGAGTATAGAAATTGGGACTGGTAATTCTAGCTTTCCTCAGCTGTCTTTATATCAGAAATGTGGATTTAGAATAGTCGGAGTCTTCAAAAACTTTTTTGTGAATAATTATCCGGAAGAAATATTTGAAAATGGAATACAGTGCGTTGATAAAATTATGCTGTCAATTGATTTTTTACCACAATAGACCAGATTATGTTATAAATACTTATGACAAACAAGATTTTCGCAGTTATAATATTTTTATTAATTGTTTTATTGGGTTATTGGTTTATGAATGTAAGTTACCAGCCTTCGCCAAAGGCTACGGCCGGCGCAGCAGAACTAAAAATTGAAGACACCTTGGTAGGTACTGGAGCCGAAGTCAAATCGGGTGATACTGTAGTCATGCACTATACGGGAACGTTGGTTGATGGGACTAAATTTGACAGTTCACTGGATCGTGGACAACCCTTTGAAACTCAAATTGGAGAAGGCAGAGTTATTAAAGGCTGGGACCAAGGGGTACCGGGAATGAAAGTTGGGGGCAAAAGAAAATTGTTTATTCCCTCCGCACTTGCTTACGGTGAACGAGGAGCAGGTGGCGTCATCGGCCCCAATGCAGACCTAATCTTCGAAGTCGAACTTCTCAATATTAAGTAAGCTTATTCCCCAAGGTTCCTAATTTCTCCTGGAAAACAGTGTAATTCTGATTCTAACTCTTTCAAAATATCTTCAGCAGATTTACCTCGAATATCTGGCCCATCGGATGAACCTCCAGACATGAAATTGACAACTCCCCATAAGAAACCTTCGTAATCAAATCTTTTTATTTTCAACTGAGCTTCTGGGTATCCCGAATTATGCCCACCTTTTCTTATTCGAGAGTTAACCATATACCCTTGACGAAACGGACCAAGTTCGCTTCCAGGAGCCATTTTAATTAATTCCTCCAAAGAAATTTTGTTTACTTTAATAAACTGTTCAGTCATTATTAAGCGGATATTATAACCAAAATTATTTTTTGTCAAGCAATTGTACTGGCTGGGGACATCGGTAACACTTGGGGGAAGTTCTGATAAGCATAAGC
>CAYIGO010000012.1:0-12599 GCA_964362965.1 uncultured Gammaproteobacteria bacterium
TCGATGGTTTTTTAGGCGCTCTATCTGAGTTAATAAATCGATAAGCTCGGACTAGGTTCTGACTTTCTAGCTTTGGAGACGAGAGGGTGTCTGGAAAACCTTCTATTCTGGCTGAAAAAACCGCGCTTTTCAATAAAGCTGTCTTTCGTAAGTTGTCTTCCATTTTCGGAGATAAAGACAATGCTTCAAAATTTAACTTTACTGCTTCAAGTTCGATTATAAGTTGTCGTGCCCGTTCAGAAATTTCCCAATGAAAGCTACTTATGTCCATATTGATTTATATTAATAGATATTGAAATATATTACAAGATGTTAATATATATTGATAGATATTAAATAATTCTGAAGATTACTTATTTTCCAAAAAGAGGTTGTTGTTGAATTCAGAATAACTCCACCAAGTGGGAGCTTGGATCAAATGTAAAATGCATCGCTGATCCATAAAAATATTATACTTTCAATTTCCAGTTTTCGACATTTTTCATTAGTTCTGCACAGTCTTCCTCTAAAACTCCCCCAACAACCTCCATTTTGTGAGTGTCATTAAATGGAGTTAGTCTCTCTCCATGTCCCTCGGCACTATAATCTGATAGCTCATATGGATTCGGTGGAATATCTTTTGAATATGCTCCAAATACCACTCTTGATAATCCTGCCCACGATCCACAACCCAAGCACATTGAGCAAGACTCGAGAGTTGAATACAATGTGCAACCAGATAAATTTATAGGGTGTAATTTTTTGTATGCTGCTTTTATACAATTTGTTTCAGCATGAGAAGTTGGGTCTTTTTCTGGCCAAACCATACTCCAACCATTAGCCATTACTTCTCCGTCTTTAACAATTATCGCTCCAATTGGTGCCCCACCGGCAGCCAAAGAATTCTTTGCTTCCTCAATTGCAAGTTTCATGAAATTTCTATCGTTCATAATACTTTTTTCCTTTTAATTCCTCTGGTAATAAATCACCATCATTATACATGTTGTAGTCTTTTCCATAATTGAGATCTTTCATGAGACGGGTGGGAGCGTTACGAAGCTTGAGGGGAATTGGTAAGTTGCCATAGTGTTTGACATCTGAAAGTGCCTTCATATAGGCGTCGTAGGCCGAGCGGTCTTTGGGAGCTTTTGCCAGATAAACTACTCCTGCTGCCAAATTTTCCTGGCACTCAGGATAACCCACTGTTTCACAAGCTCGAAAGACTGCGTTGGCAACAACCAAAGCTGTAGGAGACGCCACATCTTCAGAAGCAAAGACTACCATTCTTCTGGCTATAAACAGTGGATCTTCACCAGAGTCCACCATGCGGGCAAGATAATATAGGGCAGCATCAACATTGCTCCCGCGCATACTTTTTATAAAAGCCGAAATAATATTGTAATGCTCATCCCCCACTTTGTCGTAGCGCAAATGTTTTGATTGAAGTGTATTTTTCAGAGATTCCACCGTAATTTTTTGGTAGAGTTGCAGAGTATTATCTATAATTGTCAAGGCTTGTCTGGCATCCCCATTTGCCATTCTAGTAATCCATTCGACAGATTCTGAGTCGAGGGGAATTTTACTTATGATCTTTTTCATTTCTTCATCCGATAATTCATTGAGGATAAAAACTCGAAGACGTGAGAGTAATGGTGAAATAATTTCAAAGCTGGGGTTCTCGGTGGTGGCGCCAATGAGAGTAATTGTGCCATTTTCGACATAGGGTAACAAGAAATCCTGCTGGGCTTTGTTAAACCTGTGTATTTCATCGACAAACAAGACCGATCCCGGATCTTTTACCGCTTTTCTCATCTCATCTTTTCCAGCCGAGACCGCTGAAATTTCAACAAGCTTTACACTTAATGCAGCTGTATAAATTCGAGCCAATGTCGTCTTGCCAACTCCCGGAGGTCCCCACAATACAAACGAAAATCTTTGCTTAGTCTCAATCGCGACCCGAAGTGGCTTACCAATTCCCACCAGATGCTCTTGCCCGACAAAATCATCTAATTTCTGGGGTCTTAATCTTGATGCCAAGGGAATATCCATAGACATATCTTACTTCGGTCTTTGTTCGGTTGTCAATACTATCTTACGGTTTCACACAGATAATTCATTTCGTTATTTTTGAATTCATAATATCGGTTGTCGGCCATCACCAACCTACTATTTACTTGGAATTTAAATAATTTATCTGTCTGAAGACCATAAAAAATAATTTTGGATGTTTCTTGGTTTATTACTGCATGTTTTTGACAACCCAATCCACATTCATGATTTACAACCACATATTTTCCAGCAAAGTTCATTGCGGATCCCGTGGCTGCCAGCAATTCTCTTTCCATCTCCTCTTTGGCCATCTTGTTACTATCAAGGTCAATCGTAGCTATCACACCACCCCTACTTTCTACCACATAATCTTCAAACCGAGGAAGAGATTTACAAATTTCCCCCATCGAAGGCTTTGGCCAGTTTGCTCGCAAACTTAATAAATAGACTAATCCGATAATTACAACTATCGCTACAATCCCCTTTTTCATAAACCCATGTTAACATAACCTATGGCCATATTGATATTACTGATCTCTCTTTTACCTGTGTTTTTCTACAATCTCGGCGCTTCCTCACTCGTCAATTGGGATGAAGCCTGGTATGCAGAAGTAGCCAAACAACTACTTACTTCCGGCAATCTCTTGGTAATGAAATTCAACCAGCAAATCTTTACCGATCATCCACCTAGTGGATTTTGGTTAATAGCAACAGGTCAACAGTTGTTTGGTATAAACGAATTTGGCTCTAGAGTTATGTCCGCGGTTTTTGGACTATTAGGGGTTTTGGGGATTTATCTTCTTGGCAAAGAGCTTTTTGGAAAAGTGGTTGGGTTTTGTAGTGCCTTGGCACTAGCCACTGCACCATGGTATTTATTTAGATCCAGATCGGGGGATCTGGATATTTTTCTGACTGTATTTATGATCTGGACTGTCTATTTCTCTGTCAAAAAATATTTCTGGCGAACTACAATATCACTATCCTGGTTACTACTAATAAAAACAGCTGCACCATTTGTAATAATTCCAATACTAGTATTACTCTGGAAAAAGAAAGTAGTTAAACTTCTGATAATACCTCTGACAATCTACATAGCATGGATATCTGCCAATGTGGTTGCTTCGTCAACTTTTTTTACAAAATATTTGTTTGTAGGATTACCTGGCGTCGGTCAAAAAACTTCTCTTTTGGCCAATCTCTTGCAAATTAAGGTCTTTGTCCATCATGGCATCGGTAATTGGTTTAGATATTCAGTTTTTGCACTTGTGATCTCGACTTTTCTTATTCGTCAAAAAAGATTTCTGATTCCCGTAGTCGCAACGGCCTTTATCCTGACACCTATGTTGTTTTCGGATCGCGCCAGACTCTGGCACATGATTCCTGCCTATCCATTCTTACTGCTGGCACTTTTTGCAGTTGTTAGAAAAACTGGTGTAATTATAACTTTATTATTTACACTGTTTATATCTACCCCCATGCTCCAAAGAAATTGGTATGAGATTGTCGATAAACCAACTTATGTTACTGATGAAGCGATCCTTTCTAAAAAAGCCTCCGCTTACAAAGAACGATTATATATTGGTGAAAACTTTGTACCTGCGGCTGCCTTTTATTCAAATAAACAAATCGAGAGAATGTATGGCACTATTGATGAATTGTATGCTCATGCTGACGCCAATTTTTTGCTGATCGCAGATAAAGAGAAATTCTCAATTTCTTCTCTTAATTATGAATTCATTGCCAAGGATCGTGACAAACTACTCGTCAGGTTCAAGAAGTTTTAAATATTTTACCAATTCTTGGCTTGATTTTTCATAGTCCCTCGGATCGTATAAAAAAGTCTGCCAGTCAAAAGTTTTGGCAACCAAAATATACAAACTTAATCATCTTACTCACTCCCCAAAATTATCTCCACATCAAACTCACCATCTCCCGATACTGTACCTGAATCCTGGGCTAGGGTGTAACCTGTCAAATCTTTCTTGATATCTGCCAAAAAGTTGGCTTTTGATTTTTTGATTGAGACTTCGGTCTCGGTATAATCTTTGGAATCAGCATTACCGACCGTTACCTCGGGATATCCCAGCGATTCCAGCTTGGTTTTGGCTTTACCCGCCAATCCTGCAACTCCAGAGCCATTAAGGACCTGAATCTTAAAGTCTTTGCGGTCAAAGACTGGAACAGGTGTGGCTAGTGCAACTGGTGACGGAGAAGGTGTAACTTTTACTTCCTTTGGCTTGTCTGTTTTAAATATCAAAAATAATAAGACTACTCCATAAACTGCGGATACTACAATTGTCACCCACAGCCACCTTCTGGGGAAATAAACAGGTTCTGCAACCGGTGTCTCCAAAGGCTTTACCAAGCTATCCGGTAATTTCTCCATCTGCTCTTGTTCTTCCATAATATTATTATATCACCGCTTATCCAGCCTAGAAAAATATCTAGGGATTTAATTTGGAAAATGGCATTTTTTGTCCCCCTTCGCTAAAAGCTTCGGAGGGATTGCGCGATGTCAGTTAGGAAAGTGACATCGCTTATATTTTTTTCCACTTCCACAATGACAGGGATCATTGCGCCCGAGGGATTTGTGAGCATTTTGAACACCTCCCCTTGTCAAAGAACCCAATGCTGCAGCAAAGTCCATTCCTTTTTGATGTATATTGGCTAAATTTTTGTTGACTGGTTCAGAGACAGGAATACCTGGCATGGGTTTCATCTCAATTGTTTTCTGTGATCTTCCAGATTGTTGTGGCTGATTCATTTGAATTCTAAATAGACGCCTCGCAAACTCGGAATTTATTTGAGTAAGCAAGCGCTCAAACATGCCAAAGGCTTCACCTTTGTACTCGACCAAGGGATCCCGCTGACCATAACCACGAAGCCCTATGCCTTCACGCAGATCATCGACAGCGTCCAAATGGGCCACCCAGAGATTGTCAATGCTCGAGAGGTAGGCAAACCTGATTATTTCTTTCCAAGATCCCTCACCGACTTGAGTTTTTCTCTGAGTAATCGTGTCATTTATAATTTGATTGATTAAAGTAATTATTTCAGAAGCTACTCCAGATTTTTTGAATTGCGCAGATATAGCTTGGGCTGATGCATCGTCAAAGGGAACGACATCCAGAAGAGCCGTAGTAATAGGCAAGACTTCTGCCTCCACAATCCCCCGGGGAGCATATATTTTGACTGTATTGGCAAGCTGACTTTGTATCTTTTCGACTATTTCAGTATCAGTAATAGCGTTATTTAATATTTTGTTTCTCAGACCATAGACAATCTCGCGTTGCTTGTTCATAACGTCGTCATAATCCACCACGTGTTTACGGGCATCAAAGTTAAACCCCTCAACCTTGATCTGGGCTTGTTCAATGGCTCTCGTCACCATGCCATGTTCTATTGGTTCGTCCTCTGGAATTTTTAAGAAACCCATAATTTTAGCCACTTGGTCGCCGCCAAAAATGCGCATAATTTCATCGTCGAGGGCAAGATAAAATTTGGTCGATCCCGGGTCCCCTTGCCGGCCTGCCCGACCACGCAATTGATTGTCGATGCGTCTGGATTCATGTCGCTCAGTACCAATAACCCTCAAACCCCCAAGCTTTACCACTTCATCATGATTTTTCTGCCATCTGGTCATTTCTTTCTCATATTGTTTTGGCGTCAGTCTCTCGTCACCTAGGACAAACTTGGGATTAGCCGGTGGTGTACCGCCCAAAATAATATCGACTCCGCGACCGGCAATGTTTGTGGCTATCGTCACTCCATTCTTCTGACCTGCCTCGGCAATGATCTGGGCTTCCCGTTCATGATTCTTGGCATTTAGGACTTGGTGAGGAACGCCTTTTTTCTTGAGTATTGAGGCCAGTAGTTCGTTTTTTTCAATTGATGTTGTGCCTACTAGTACCGGTTGACCTTTTTTGTGAAGTTCTGCAATTTCTGTGGCTAGAGCAGAATATTTGGCTCTGGTAGTTTTGTAAACAGTATCAGGAAGATCAGCGCGGATATTGTTTCTATTGGTTGGGATGACCACTACATCAAGCTTGTAAATTTTTCGGAGTTCCTCGGCTTCTGTCGCGGCTGTTCCGGTCATTCCCGCCAATTTTTCATACATTCTAAAATAGTTTTGAAACGATATTGTGGCCATGGTTTTGGATTCTTGCTGAATCGTCACATTTTCCTTGGCCTCCACCGCCTGATGAATTCCCTCAGACCAACGGCGCCCCGGCATCAGCCTTCCTGTAAATTCATCGACAATAATCACTTGGTTATCTCGGACTATATAGTGCTTATCCAGCAAAAACAATGTTCTGGCTTTGAGAGCGTTTTCCAAGTGGTGAATCATATCAAAATCTTTTTCATAAAGATTGGTTATTCCCAGCATTTGTTCTATTTTTTTCAGCCCTTGCTCTGTCAGAGATGCCGTACGGTGTTTTTCCTCGATGATATAATCCCCTTCGGGTGAAAGCCTGTCTACAAGCTTGGCAAATTCATAGTATTTGGAAGTCGCGTCGGTATCGGGCTGGGAAATAATAAGCGGAGTCCTGGCTTCGTCAATTAGGATCGAATCGACTTCGTCGACAATTGCAAAATGATGATCACGCTGAGATTTGTCATCGAGACTGCCGACCATATTGTCCCGCAAATAATCAAAGCCAAATTCGTTATTTGTGCCATAGGTAATGTCGCAAGCATAGGCTTCACGTCTGGTTATCGGTTTTAGGTGGGCAAGCCTATCGTCACCATGACTGGTATCAGAATATTTGGGATCATAGACAAAAGATTGCTCGTGGACAATGACACCTACGGTCAATCCCAAAAGGTGAAATGTCGGACCATTCCAGCCCGCGTCACGCCTGGCCAGATAGTCGTTGACCGTCACCAGATGTACTCCCCGACCAGTAAGCGCATTTAGATATAATGCAGGGACGGCAGACAATGTCTTTCCTTCCCCCGTCTTTTGCTCGGCAACTTTACCCGCGTCAAACGCGGCGGCAGCCAATAGCTGAACATCATATGGACGAAGACCAATAGCTCTGTCGGATGCTTCGCGCACGAGCGCAAAAGCCTCTGGTAGCAATTGGGCTAAGGTTTCACCCTTTGCCAGGCGTTCTTTGAATTCTGCTGTCTTGGCGGAGATATCTTCATCTTTAAGCTTTTTGATAGCCTTTTCAAATCCAGCTACAGGCGATATTTTGGCTCGGAGTGTATCGACTTCTTTTTTATTGAGATCAAAAAATTTATTTAGAAATCCTAGCATAGCTTGGTTATTATAGCCGTTTACTCGCAAATAATCATCACATTGGTCAAGACTCTTTGCAATTTAATGTTTTTGTAATATTTACCCAATCTCTTTATCAGCATTTCGGCTTTTTCTTTCTTTTTTGTGTCATAGAATAGATAATTAAAGATAGCTCGTTTTGAATTATTTTTTATTTTTTTCAAAAAATCATGTGTATAGATAAATTTGGGTGGCTGGTCACCGATATATAGGTCAACAAATATAACGTCATAGTGACCACTAAATTCTTTAGCATCTTTGTTTACTATTTTTAGACTGGGAATTTTGTCTAAATCAAAATATTTTTTGCCAATCTTTATCATCACCGGATCTATTTCCACCCCCGTTACTCTTACACCTTTATACTTTTTTACCAATATCTTAGCAAGCGTACCCGTGGCGAGTCCTAAAATTAAGCAACCTCTAATCTCTATTTTCCAATCTCTAATTACTGGCTTCCAAAGATCATAAATAAGACCTCCACTTTGGGTCAGGACACCTGTCGTCACATAATAATGCCAGCCCCAATCCCATATCTTTTTGACTATCAATCTCTTGGAATATTTTGATTTAAATTCCTTGACTATCATTTACAGATTTTACTTCTTTATCTCTATTTTGTCTTTGCCCATATAAGGACACAGGACTTCAGGAATAGTCACCGACCCATCGGCATTCTGATAATTATCCATAATAGCAATTATCATCCTACCCATAGGAATTCCAGTATCATTTACTGTATGCACAAATTTCTTTTTACCGTCTGCGTCTTTGTAAGTAATATTCATTCGTCTAGCTTGATAATCCCAAGCATCGGTATTTGATCCCAGTTCAATGAATTCACCCTGAGTGGGTAACCAACCTTCCATATCATATTGCAAATATGTGGCGTTGTAACCACAATCCCGAGAGCATTTATTTATTACGCGGTAGGGGAGTCTTAATTGCTGCATTACCCATTCATTTATTCCACGCAAATACTCCATCATTTCGCGAGAATTATCTTCTGATGCCAGTAAATCCATCTCGAGCTTATCAAATTGATGCACTCGTTTAATTCCTCTAACATCTTTCCCCCATGAACCGACTTCGCTTCTAAAACAATGTGTAAAGGCAAAAAACTTTTTTGGCAAATCTTTTTTGTCCAGAGTTTTGTTCATATAATAGGCAAATAGTGAGGGCTCCGAAGAACCAACTAAAAACAATTGATTATTGTCTTCTACAAACTCAGTTTTGATTTCATAGACTTGATCACGGCCTTCCGGGAAATGGCTTGTGCCAAATAATACTTGTTCCTTGACCAAAACCGGAACGATCATCGGTTCAAACCCTTCTTTAATTAATTTTGTTTTTAATAATTCAAATAAAGCATATTGCAATATGGCTGCATCTCCTTTGAGATAAGAGAATCGTGACCCAGAAGTGATAGCACTTTGTTCGATATCAATAATATCGAGGTCTTTTCCCAAATCTACATGGTGCTTGCCGGCTTTCTTTGGCATATATTGAGCTGAATTAAGTCCTTTGCCTAATTTTTCACTAGGTAAATACCCAGATTCTGGTATCCATACTGCTAATTCGACATGGTCGGGATCGCCTATACCATCAGGCATGTCACCAGAAGACATGTTTGGGATTCGAGCAAGTTTGTCCAAATATTCCTTGTCTATCACGTCAAAATCGATTTCTAATTTCTTGAGTTCCTCCTTTTTTAGTTTTAACTCAGCCAGTTGCTCCAATGAAGGCTTCCCAGCAGGTACTTGATTACGAGCGGCTCGTATTTCTTCAATCTGAAAAATAAACTTTCTACGCTTCTCATCTAAAGACAATATTTCAGCCAAAGAAATCTTGCTCCCACGAAATACGAGATTCTTTTCAACCTCCTCTTGGTGTTCTCGAATAAATTTAATGTCCAACATATATCTTTATTATACTTCCGCCCTTGAGGAGTTGCCAGCTGAAGTTAGGTGCTCAATTTATACTTTCTAAAAGCTAAACAGTTGGATGCTGTGTCAAGCACTTTTAAATCGTAAACTTATTATATCCAATTTCTCAAATAATTACAACTATTATTTATAAGTACCCCATCTAAATTTACCAACCTTATCATTTAGACTTAAACGAATTTTTTCAGCTTCTGCTTCTTTTAATGCTTGTGTATTTAAAATTTTTAATGCTTTTTCAGGGTTAGGAAGACCAATATAGAGCGACAATGACTGTTTCCCTTTTAAATCACGGATTTCTTCAGGTGTACTCATAATCCAATTTCACTTGAAATAGATTGCATGGCGGAGAGAGCGATGCCGACGAAATCATCAAGTTTAATCCCTAATTTTTCTTCACATTGCGCAATCTGCTCGCGCGAGACTGCTTTGGCAAATTCTTTCTTGAGAAATTTCTTAAGCACGGATTCCACAGATAGGTCTGCGATTTTTCTAGATGGTAAAACGAGAGTACAGGCTACAATAAATCCCGTCAATTCGTCACAACACTCTAGGGCCCATTCCATTGGTCCTTCTAATTCGGCTAATTTTGTAAAATGACGATTGTGTGATTGTAAGGCGTGAGTAAATCTTTCGTCATCTATTCTTTCGAGCGTAAGAACTGTATGTTTTTCTGGAGTGTCTTTGCATTCTTCCCAATCTGAATCGTGAATTATCCCCAATATTTCCCATGCTTCGGCATGCTCAGCATCTCCGAGCCGATGCGCAAGCGCGCGCATCGTCACTCCGACAGCCAAACAATGTCTTCTCAAATTTTCATTTTGAATGTGGTCATTTAGAAGTTTTATGGCATGTGTTTTGTCTAGTTTCATAAGATTCTTAAGTTACTTAAGTGACTTACGATAGTCCTGACGTAAATTATATAACTTTTCTGTATATCCGCCTTCAGTAATAAGTTTTCTCTCGAGTGCATCAACTTGATTGTTTAGGAGGTAGGTGGCGATATGACAAAGTGTCAAAAGTAAATTTGCGGCTTCTTCTGGGTCACCTGGGAGTTCCCATTTTTCGTTTCCTAAGCTTCCTAAGTTACTTAAGTTACTTACGATTTTAGAATATTTGCTCCTAAATTCTAACGTCCGTGGATCATTCTTGTCCCACATCTTAAATTTTCGTTGGCGTATAAAATCCTCCAAATCTCCAATCAATTCTTCTATTGATGCTTTGGCTACATTTGTCAGTTTAATACCGGTTTTGACGCTAGTTTTTAAGATATCTGATCCCTCAACAATATTTTGTTTTCCAGATCTAGCTGCTCCGTCCATCTGTTCCCGCAGTTTCCAACTCACAATATATTTCTTGGTAAACTCAACTTCTAAATCATAAATAATCAGGGAATACCAATAAGTAAATAATTTCTTGTAGGGCTGTGTGTTCATAATTCCTGGGAAATAAAAAATTCTGTTTGGATATTATCAGGATCTCGGAAACAAACATAGGGGTATTTACCTGCAAACCTTTGGACGCCTGCCGTCATAATACCCATTTCTTTTAGTCTGGTTACAAACTTTTCGAGTTCTTCCAACGCTTCTAAATGAAACGAAATGTGATCTAAACCTACCCGGGTTTCATCAAATCGGTCTTTTGGATGCTGTTTTTCCGATTGTACAAACCAGACTGGAATATCTACTGATAATAGACAAAAAGAGTTTTCATTGTCTTTTTCAAATTTTGTCTGAAATAAACTGTCATAAAATTCTTTGGTCTGATTGATATCAGATACTGTCAAAGTGACATGGTCTATCCCGCGCCTATTTATCATCTTTCAGGACGTAGTGTAGGAAATAATATAACTTCTTTAATTGACCAGGTGTTTGTAAAAAACATAGTCAGGCGATCCATGCCGATACCTATACCACCGATGGGGGGCATACCATATTCCATGGCTTCCAAGAAATCTTCATCCACCTGTTGGGCTTCATCCTTGTCACTTCTGGCAGCCCTGGTGTCCATCTCAAAACGCTCTCTCTGAACTAGGGGATCGGTCAACTCTGACCAGCCATCACAAATTTCGCGACCACCAATATAGCCTTCAAATCGTTCTACCCAACCTGGTTTTGATCTGTGCGGCTTGGATAATGGACTGACTTCTTGGGGGTAATCAATTACAAAAATTGGCTCTATGAGTGTCTTAGATATTTTCTTGTCAAATATATCAAATATTAATTGTCCTTTTGAAACCCCTTTAACAATATCAATTTTATTTTCTTTTGAATAATTAATTAATTCGTCTATAGACAAGTTCTCAACATCTAATTTCAATCTCTCAATTAATAAATCTGTCATACAAACTCTAGGCCATTTTTTACTAATGTCGATTTTGTGTTCGTCAACTTGCATCTGGGCTTTACCGTATATTTTTTGTGCCAGGTGTTTGATAAGTCCTTCGGTTCTGTCCATTACTCCGTGGTAATCGGTATATGATTCGTACCACTCCATCATCGTAAATTCTGGACTATGGGAATGGTCTATTCCTTCATTTCGAAAATCACGCCCTATTTCATACACTTTCTCGTAACCACCCACCACCAATCTCTTTAGATATAATTCAAACGCAATTCGCAAATAAAAATCAGTGTCTAGGGCGTTCATGTGGGAAGTAAACGGTTTGGCATTTGCGCCACCATAGAGTGGATGAAATATTGGTGTTTCTACCTCTACAAAACCCTGACTATTGAGATAGTTTCGTGTTTCACGAAGCACCGAAGATCTAATTTTGAATTTGTTTTTTATTTCTGGGTCTAACAAGAGATCTAGATATCTTTTTCGATATCTTTCCTCGGTATCTTTTAGCCCACTCCAATCATCTGGAATTGGTCTTAGAGATTTACCCAATATTTCAAAATAATTCACATCGATTGTAATTTCACCCGCTTGAGTTTTGACCACTTTCCCTTTTACTCCCAAGAAATCACCCATATCTAGTAACTTTAATATTTTAAATTTATCGACCAATACTTTCTTTTGAAAAAGAAGCTGAATTTGTCCAGATTCATCTCTCAAGTCCATAAAGATTACATTCCCATGCTCACGCAATTTCCAAATTCTACCTGCGACAGAAATCTCTTCATCTAATGAATTTAATGCTTGGGCAATGTTTATTTTGGCAATAGAAAATCCAGTTGGGAACGGATTAATATCCAGAGCCTTGAGTTTGTCTAGTTTAGCTAGACGTAATTTTCTGATTTCGTCTAAACGAGTAGCCATAATCTGATTTTAGCTTATGGACATCACTGTGTATACTACCTTGCCAGCAGGAGCCAAAACTTCTACTTGTTCCCCGATTT
>CAYIGO010000013.1:0-12203 GCA_964362965.1 uncultured Gammaproteobacteria bacterium
CTAAAGCATATTCTTTGCCATATATCCGCGAGATCATTTCTTTGACTGCATCCGTGGCCTCCGCGGAAATATTGGTCGAATCTGTACGGTGGTAAGTAATAAAACCCATTTCATAAAGTCTCTGGGCTGTCTGCATCGTCTTTTTGGCACTCCAACCAAGCTTGTTGGTGGCAATTTGCTGTAATGTACTGGTCGTAAACGGCGCCGGCGGTGTCCTTTTAAAATCTTTCTTTTCGATACTGAGCACTGAGTACTGAGCACTTTTTAATTCTTTCTCAACTTTCTCCGCTTCTTCCTGATTTTTCATTTCACCAACAAATTTAACTTTGAGTACTTCTTTCTGAGCACTGAGCACTACGTCGATTTCCCAATACTCTTGAGGTTTAAATGCCGATATTTCGCGTTCTCTTTCTACTATCAATCGGACAGCCACAGATTGGACACGTCCCGCAGACAAGCCTTTGCGAATTTTCTTCCACAATAAAGGCGACAGTTTATACCCTACCAGTCTATCCAATATTCGTCTGGCTTGTTGGGCATCAACCAAATTCATGTCTAGTTTTCCTGGATTTTTTAGAGCATGGTCAATAGCCGTCTTTGTAATTTCATGAAATGTTACTCTGTGAATTTTCTTGGGTTCTTTTAGCAATTCACTGACATGCCATGCAATTGCCTCTCCTTCGCGGTCAGGATCCGATGCCAGATATATTTTATTTGCTTCTTTACTAAATCTCCTGATCTCCAATATCCTGTCGGACTGTCTTTTGGTCTGAACATAGGATGGTTCAAAATCTTTTTCCACATCAATCCCCAGTTTCTTTTCTGGCAAATCACGGATATGCCCCATGCTAGGCTCTATTTTGTATCCACTTCCCAAGAATTTTGCCAGAGTTCTTGCTTTAGTGGGGCTTTCCACAATTATCAAATCCATTTTTCAATCTTAGCACAAAGCCCGTTTATACTTCTCTCTTCAGAAATTGCTGCATCAAAAGACTATCATTTTTGGGTACCTGCATTGCTCCTGGGCATTTTTCCCTTAACATCGCTCTCAATTCTATTTCATCCGATTCATCCTGGTGTCGAGTTAATGCTCCAGAATTTACTGCAAAATTAAGGGGGTTTCCACCCATACCTGTGAAGATAGCGTAAAGTTGAATAGCTGCATCATTATGATCCGGAAGCATTTGAAGATCGGCAAAAATACGCATTTCTACTTGGGTCATTTTACTAATTGCTTCTTCTAGTGTCAGTGCTGTTTCTATTGTCACATATCCCAATGCATGTGCAATTTTTGTTGGGACGGCAAATATACTCTCAACATCATCCATAATTAAGAGTCTATCTAGTCTTGCCATAAAACCGATTATAACTCTCTCTCTCTTCAAAATCAAGCCTAAATACCATTTTTACAAAGTCTACGCACGTGCGTGAACTTTGCTATTTGTTGAGCTGGAATATCTCTTTGAGATCATCTTCGTTTTCTACCCAATCCAGTCTTGCCATTTTTATAGAATCGGGAATATCTAATATTTCGCGTAAATACTTGACTTGGCCAGTAATGTCATATGGAGAGACAAACACACTTTCTTGAAACATTTCCATTCCGATTTGTCTCAAATAATTTCTAAATTTATCCCGACGGGATCCTTTGATTTTGCCAATATCAAAAAACACCAATCTCCATTTTCCATCCCATTTGCATACAGGAGGCTTGAGATCATCCAATTGATAAAGCAAAAGTTGAGTCTTACCACGATCTGTAATTTTGATTTGTACGCCCTCTTTAGTACTAATTTTTTCAATGAGCCCCCTTCTCTCGAGCTGGTCTGCCGATTTGCCTAGCGAAAACGGAAAATATCGATCCAAATCTGGAGCCCCCCTGATCACCGCCCTCATGTGTTCCCGCGCTCCAAATGGCAAAAACAATGGCCTAAGAGCTGTCAAATATTTCAGTAATTGTTTTTGGGTAATCCTTCGCTTAGGCTTGGTCAATCGTTTTTCCATCCTAAATCAATTTTTACATTATCTACGCACGTGCGTCAAGAATGTAATTAATGATCAAATCCATGCAAGTATTGTACTACACCACATCTGAGTCGATATTGCTGTCTGGCCAGCCATCGGGTCCTGGTGTAGGCAAAATCTTCCTACCTTTGCTTCCATTATCAAAATTACCCATCGGGCTCTGGAGAGATACTCCATCATCCTCTCTCCTGTCTTCCGCTTTCATTTCTGTAATCGCTTTCGCTCGACGGACTTCTTCTGCCTTCGATTCTGCTTTAATTACCGGTAACAATTCCTGTTCTCTTATTCTAAATTGTTCATCGGTATATTTCCTTTTTGCTTGTGCATACGCTTCTTCAGCTTCTGTAAAACTTGTACCACCTGGTAATCGTGCTTTTACTTGACGGAAACTTGGCATTCGATTGTCGACATTTGAGTTTAGTATAGTATTAAAAAGTGTACCAACTAACTTTATCAGGGCATTTTCTTTTTTGGTTTCTTGTTGTAAATTTCCTTTTGATTCAGGACCTGCAGGAGAATATGACATATTTCGGATTATGACTCCCTCTCTCTTCAAAATCAAGTTTTGAAATGTAGTACAATTAATATAATGACTGATGTGAGTAAATTTCACACCAAATTAATTCACGACTATGGACCTATACAGGTCTGGGAAATTGATGGGGCAAAGTTGAGAGCCGAGAAGGATATTGAGTTTTCCAATTTTGGCATGTATCCGGATTTTGAATATATTCCCAAAAATGAATTGTGGTTAGATCACGAATGCCATCCCGACGAACACAAATTCTTTATAGACCACATGCTGGCAGAATGGAAAGCCCTAAAGCATGGATATACCACAGAGCAAGCAATCGAGAAGGCATATAAAGCAGAGCAGGCAGAGCGGGCAAAAACCAAAGATATGAAGAAAGTGGAAAGTAGTAGTGATGTCCATATTAAAAAATATGGTCAAACAAAAGATGGATTAACAATTTGGATTGTCAACGGCAGACTGGTGCGAAGCGATTATTTCATCGATTTTGTCGAAGGTGGGCATCACCTGATATATCCTTGGGTACCAGATCAGGAAGTCTGGCTCGATGATGATCTAAAGCCAGCTGAGTTTCCTTTTGTTCTCTTGCATGAACTCCACGAGCGGAGTCTGATGGCCAAGGGTTGGACCTATGACAAAGCCCATGCCGATTCTTCAAAAATTGAATTTTACTGCCACCATCACCCAGAGAAACTTACTACTCACCTTCTCCAGCTTGGATTTCATAGTTAAACTTATCTTCTACTCCAAAATAAGTGGCTAATATTTTGCGAGCAATGGGAGCAGCAGTTTTGGACCCTTCTCCCCCTCCTTCAATAAGAACTGTCACAGAAATCTGTGGATCCATCACTGGGGCGAAGACCGTAAACCAAGCGTGTGTAGCATACTTGCCTGATTTGGTAATATATTCAGCTGTACCTGTCTTGCAAGCCACTTCAGGGCCAGTCCAAGTAAAAAACGGATAAGCAGTCCCCCCTTCTTTGCAAGCTCCAATCATGCCTTTTTTGATTATTTCTAATATATCTGGCGATATATTTACTTCAGGACATTCCACCCCTGGGGTGGAACTTATATGCAATAAACATTTTTTATTAGTGGCTAGAATATTTGTCATTTGATTGACCTGAAGCGGTGTTGTCAGGACATCACCTTGGCCTATGGCCATGTGATAAGTATTACCCAAAAACCAAATTTCTCCTTTAAATTTTTCTTTCCAGGCGGGAGTCGGTATCAGGCCTTCTACTTCAGAAGGCAAATCTACACCAGTGAGTTGACCAAACCCAAATACTTTTGCCCAGGAAGCCAGAATATCCGGACCTATGGCTTCACCCACTTTGTAGAAAAAGATATCATTAGACCGTGTCAACGCTTTGACCCAATTGACATTCCCCTCAGTCTTACCATACTGACTAAAAAACCAATTGTCGTATTTAAATCCAGCTACCGTTATTACACCAGTATCCTCGACACTATAATTTTTGTTTAATTTTCCACTCCCCAAAGCTGCCGTAGTCGTCACCATCTTAAAAGTTGATCCTGGTGGATACAAGCCACTGATTGCTCTATTGAAAAAAGGCAAATCAGGATTGGCGAGAGATTCGCTAATATTATTGGGGTCAAAACCCGGGCTACTAACCAACCCCATTATTTCCCCTGTCTTGGGACTCGTGATAATTACAGCACCAATTTTCTTCGTCATACTATCATAGGCGGTTTTTTGTAATTTTGAATCTATCGATGTTTTTAGATCTTTGCCTGGAATTGGTTCACGTCTACCCAAATCACGGACGACCTGGACTGCATTATCTACCTCGACCAGTCGTCCCCCATTTATTCCTTTCAAAATTTGTTCGTATTGCAGCTGCAAACCTGACCGTCCAATCTTATCTTTTAGGACATATTTATCATCAGTTTTTAGAAGTCCTACTTCAGTATTTGAAATCTCACCAACATATCCCACAATCGCACTATTGGCTGGATTGTCTTCGAGGGCGATATTTTCAAAGTCAAGAATTTTTCCTCTCGGAGCTGGAAGAATAATGGTCGAGATTCTATTTTCATCGGCCAGAAGCCTATATTTACCTCCTTCAAACAACTGTAAGGAAACAAGCCTTACCAGAAGTATCCCAAGACTGGCAAGTATCGCCACCCATAGCCAATCACCAATAATTATCTCAGTACGATTATGACTTTTTGCAGGTGTCTTTGATGATGATCCCAAGATTACAAAATCAGAAAAAGCTGCACCGGGCTTGAATTTTTTCACCGCAAACCTCCCACCACTCTCACTTTCTTTAGCAAACTTGGATTTTCGAGTACTCGTGCGCAACCGCGGACAACTGCCGTCATCGGATCCTCGACTATATAGACTGGCATTCTCGTCTGCTCGGATACCAATTTGTCTATACCTACTATCATACTTCCTCCTCCAGCCATGGCAATACCGCGCTCCAAAATATCTCCTACTAACTCTGGTGGGGTCTCTTCCAGAAGATCGGCCACACTATCGGTAATTTCCCGGAGTGTCGGGACTAGGGCTTCGCGGACTTCGGCAGATGTAATCTTTAGGCTGACTGGCAATCCCGATTCCAAGTCTCGTCCCCGAATAACCATGATTTTATCTTTTAGGCTACTCGGGTGAGCATTGCCAAGAGTTATTTTAATATCTTCGGCTGTGCGTTCACCAATCATAATATTATATTTAAGTCTCAGATAGGCAATTATTGCCTCGTCCATTTCGTCACCAGCAGTCCTAATTGAGCGGTTGACTACTATTCCCCCAAGTGAAATGACAGCGATTTCAGATGTTCCACCACCAATATCAATCATCAAAATACCATTGGGATTTTCGATAGGTAGTCCGGCCCCAATTGCTGCGGCCATAGGTTCTTCAATTAGATATGCTTGGCGGGCACCCGCGCTGAGGGCTGCTTCCTGCACCGCTCTTCTTTCCACTTCTGTAACGCCTGAAGGAATACCTACTACCACTCTGGGCTTAGGAATTCGTGGAATCATGTGGCCAGTATCATGAACAAGATTTATATAATGCTTGAGCATAGCTTCGGTCGCGTCAAAATCGGCAATTACTCCGTCTTTTAGAGGTCTTATTACTTCAATCGTGCTGGGATTGCGCCCGAGCATTTTCTTGGCTTCTTCACCAATGGCCAATATTTGCTTAGTCTTTTTGTGTCGGGCAACAACCGACGGCTCTCGTATCACAATCCCCTTGCCCTTGACATGAACGAGAGTATTGGCTGTACCCAAATCTATCCCCACGTCATAGGAGAGCAATCCAAATAAATAATTCAACATACTATCCGCAATATAACTTTTTAGTCATCTGTATTCAAGATGGAGAAAGTTTTCAATTTGACAAATCAACTTCTGGCTTCATAAATATGCTTTTATTGCGCTTGTTCCATCAATACCCAACTGTAAGTCCACTGAAGCCGCATA
This sequence comes from uncultured Gammaproteobacteria bacterium, assembly GCA_964362965.1. GTDB lineage: Bacteria > Patescibacteriota > Microgenomatia > CAZETR01 > Amesbacteraceae > JACRNA01. Next base: position 6,014 of record CAYIGO010000013.1, read on the forward strand.
TTTAAACAATTCTTGCAACTCAATCAATTTTCTTCTCGTATCTTCAATGGAGAGGCCAGTAACGGTATCGTTGTCAACCATACTTCTAATAAATTTGTCGATACCGTCTCCAGCTTGGGATCCCATAAACAATATAGCCAAAACATCTTCCATGTCTTTATCTCTTAGACCGCTGTTAGATCCCAAAATAATGTCTGTTTTAAATAAAAATAGGTCTAATAAAGAAGGAACTATTACTATTCCCTCTATATTATCTGTCAACCGTACAGGCGGATCCAAAATTATTTTATCTGATTTTAACGTTCTTCCATTGAAATGCACATCTCCAAACTTCGCCGAATACATATCTACTTTAAGATTAATGGGTAACCCGGCACCATTTAATTTATTTAAACCAATTTCATAAGTTTGTTTGTCTGTGAAACTGGAGCTGGGTCTCTTATTCCAACCTTTTATACAGCCCCTATCTTGCATTATCCCCAAAACATTTCTAAACCTGCCCTGAGAAAAAGAGACCATGTCTAAATCTTCAGTACCTCTAAAATTGGTTATTGCGTTTTGACCCATTGTTGACACAAGCCAATAATAAACAGCATTGCCTCCTATGTTCATAATTTCATAAATCCCCAAATCCCCTTGGGCTTTAGCCATATTATCCAAAAAATTACCAATCTGATACCAAGGAAGGCGCTCTGTTCTTTCTGTTCCCAAATTAAATTCATCAAACATATCCATATTATATAATAACTTCATGTCCTTTTTGTTTACATCTCTCTTTGTCCTCGTTCCCCTGATTTGGCTACCGTGGACATCGGAACTGTTTGAGTTTAATAAATTAATGTTGACCTATGTCATTGCTATTCTCATTGGTACTACTTGGGCAATCAAATGTATCCTAGCCAAGAAAATAATTTTCAGACGAACGTCTCTTGATATTCCCCTCCTCTTTTTCCTACTTTCTACTTTCCTGTCCTTACTATTTTCTATCGATATACATACCTCCTGGTACGGCTATTATTCCCGCTGGAACGGCGGACTCTTGTCTCTTATTACCTACGCTTTTTTGTACTGGGCATATGTTTCCAACATGACTAAAAAAGCTACTTTGTCACTTGTTACTCTGTCACTTGTTACTGCTACTATTATTTCAATTTACGCGATATTTGAACACTTCGGCCACTCTGCGTCCTGCTTCCTGGTCACTGGTTCCTTTGACGTCTCGTGTTGGGTCCAGGATGTTCAAAACCGGGTTTACGCCACCATGGGTCAGCCCAATTGGATGGCAGCGTACCTAGTAAGTTTGATGTTTATACCAATTTCAAACTTACTAAATTTGAAATTTAAAATTTTTAATTTGAAATCAATTTTTAATATTTCAATTTTTATTTTATTATTTCTAGCTTTGTTATTTACAAAATCCCGTTCTGGTTTACTGGCTTTTGGGATATCAAGCGTGGTGTTTTGGGTATTACAGCAAAACAAAAGAAAGTTAATAATTCCAATTGTGATTTGGACATTGGTCATTGGGATTTCAACGGCAGTTGTAAAAAATCCCATCCGTGATTTAATTTTCAAACCGACAACTGTTGAAAAAGTCATCGGTCCAGCTTTAGAGGTGGGAGGAACTGAGTCTGGAAGTATTAGAAAAATAGTCTGGAAGGGGGCAGTCAATATCTGGCTTGGGAATGTCAAAAACTTTATGATTGGCGCAGGACCTGAAACTTTTGCTCAAGCTTATTATCAATATCGTCCCGCCGAACATAACAATACCTCCGAATGGGAACTTCTCTACAACAAGGCCCACAATGAGTTTTTAAATCAACTAGCTACGACAGGAATCTTGGGTTTCGGAAGCTATTTAATTCTACTTTTTCTAATGATTAAAATTTTTCTAAGATCAATTTATGACCATGGTATGACAATTGCTCTCTTTGCTGGTTGGCTCACAATCTTAGTGACTAACTTCTGGGGTTTTTCCGTCGTAGTCACTCAATTATTATTATTTCTCATGCCTGCTATAGCAGTATCATTAAATGACAAATAAACAAGTATTAGGAATTATTATTGTACTAGCTACTAGCTCCTATCTCCTATTTACTCTTGGAAGGTATTGGCTCGCCGACGTCAGATACGCTTCTGGAGGTGGCGCTCACAAAGCCTTTCAGATGACCAACGACCCACAATATCTAGTTTCCGCCTACCAGAGCTACTATGAAGCCTACCAAGGCAATTCTTCCGAGCCTGCTATAGCCTCTGATTTTGGCTTGTCCGCAGCTTATCTGGCCACAGCCATGCGCGCCCAAGCTACTGCCTCCGCTCAGCTAGCCAGCCAGTCTCTATCTCTATCTCAAATCGCGATAAACGCCTCACCCAAGCATCCAAATTATTATAAGAATCTAACCCGGGGCTTGATATTGATGTCTGAGATGGACCCAAGCTATCTGGATGCTGCCAAGCAAGCAATGCAAGCGGCCGCCATGATTTCACCTACTGATCCGCGGATCCCCTATTATCTAGGTATTATTTCCAGTGCCCAAGGGGCTACTCCTGAAGCCAAGCTCTATTTCCAAAAATCCCTCCTCCTCAAACCCGACTTTGCCGACGCTCAAAAGCAATTATCAAATTAAACGCAATATTCAAATATCAATATTTCTTTAATGGGTTAACATCATCACATAAGACAAAATGTCTGTTTTTAAAAGAAGAATGATCGTTCGGTTTATTTAACCATTCTCTAACATTCCTAGAAACTTTGTCTATCAAAAAATATGCGCTTTCTCCAAGTTTAACCTCCGTACCTTCTCTCAGTACCTCTACTCTCATCAATGTTTTACCATCAGGTCTGGTTTGCATAAATGACGGAATATCAAAATCGAGAAATACAGTTTCGACTTTAACATCACCTTCGTCGTTAAAATTATACTCACCCATAATCAAATATTATCTAACTCTACTTCATAATTCAAGTAGTAATTAGAGTTTATTTTTTGTATAATTTGAAAAATGAATCCAAATGAATCATTACAAGAATGGATTGAAAGAACTTCAAGTCATAGAAGAAAACCAATTATTATTGATTTGGAGAAAAGATTTGACCATACTTTAATGATATTGGCAATAGGGGTTGTTGCTACACTTTCTGTGTCTTATTCTATAATTATAAATTCAGAAACTATTCGTGAATTCATAAAGAACTTCGTCAAGTAATAAAAACTGATAAAATATATGCATGGCGCAAATTATAACCGTTCCTTCGGAAATTCTTCGTAAGCCAACCCGTGCTGTAACCACTCTCGACAAGCGGGTAATAAATGTAATCATCGACATGATCGATACGCTCAAAAAGACAACTAATCCAGAGGGTGTGGGACTAGCTGCTCCGCAAATTGGAGAGAACCTGTCTATCTTTCTTGCTCGCCCTGAGCCAAAGGGGGAAATTTTTATTTTTATCAATCCCGAAATAATTAAATATTCTCAGCGTATGACCCATCCCACTGGTAAGAAAGGTGTTTACGAAGGCTGTCTGTCTATCCCTGGTCACTATGCCCCAGTCAAAAGATCAATGAGTGTGACTGTCAAATTTCAGACAACAGATCTTAGATCTTGGATCTTGGTAGATAGAACCGAAGTATTTACTGGATTTATAGCACACGTTATTCAACACGAGATGGATCATCTCAATGGTATCTTATTTATTGACCGTGTCCTTGCGCAACAAGCCAAGCTTTATAAAGTGGAGGGCAAGGAGTGGGTGGAGGTGGGGATTTAATTCATTTTAATTTCCGTTTTTCATTTTCAATCTCTAATTTCCAAGACTTACCAAGAGAAGAAAACGCTATATATACTATTTTTGTTCCAACCCTCACACCTTCTAATAAACCAAACGCCACAAATGAGAGATAGTCACGAACTCCATATTTACGATCGGGAGTAGATAACCCGTCAATTACTCGCTTACCAATTGAGAGGCTGTAAAACATAAAGATTGGGACTAAATATTCCATGCCACCCATTTTACTACAGGTCTGAAATAAGTCAATCCTTATTTCTTAAATTATTTCGTATTTCTCCTAATCCTTTTTTAATATCTCCTATATGACTATTATATAAAACCCCTGCCCTGACAAGACCATATTTCGGCACACCATTATAATCTCCAGGATGAATTAATATCCTCCCATCACCCATTCTCACTAAAGTTATCATTGGAGTTAACGATTTAAATTCACCAACAGCTACTTCAACCATTATCCTATTTCCTTTTATTACAGCTATCGCCGTCCCCTCATCTGTGTCACTTTGAGCACCCACAGAACTTATTCTTACACTTGATCCTCCTTTCTTGGAGAGTTGGCTTATCAACTCTTGTGTCGAATCAATTCTTTTTCTAGCTTCTTCAATCCAATTCATAAGTAACATTATTATATAATCTAATTATGTTAAAAGTCATCTTTTTTGGATCTAGTACTGAGTTTTCTCCTGCAGTTTTGGAGAAACTGGCTCCGCATTGTGTAGCTGTCGTCACCACAGAAGATAAGCCAGTGGGCAGGCATTTGGTCATGACAGCAAATCCTGTCAAGGTCCTAAGCGAAAAGCTAAATCTTCCGGTTTTTGATAATATTCACGATTTTTTAAAACAAGATTTTCCAGATTGCATCGGAATAGTTGCAGCTTATGGAAAAATATTAGGTCCTAAGACCCTGAGTAAACTAAATAATCAGATCTACGGTATTCATCCTTCTCTACTGCCTAAATACAGAGGCCCATCCCCTCTCCAACAGCAAATTCTGGATGGCATAACTGAAACTGGTGTAACAATATTTAAAATTGATTTGGGAGAAGATACGGGACCGATTATCGCCTCAGCAAAAGACATTATACGATCTGATGATACTAAAATTACTCTTGGTAACCGCTTATTTGGTTTAGGAGCAGATTTAATTCTCAATTCTCTCCCGCTCAGCGGGACAACTTTCAATCAAATTCCAATTCCTCAAAATTCCAATGAAGCAACTTATACCAAGAAATTCACAAGACAGGACGGTTTTGTAAATTATTTGGAAATTGAAAATTCTAAATTGAAAATTGAAAAAATGCGTCGGGCATTTTTTCCTTGGCCCGGCGTCTGGACCATTGATCCTGAGGGAAAGAGAATTAAGGTGATATAATTTATTTATGACAAACCAACAGTTAGTTTCAGCTCAAAAACTCATCCTCCAAAATCCCACACTTATCTGGTATAGCAAAGCCTACGACCAACTACCCATTGAATCTATTGCCGAATCAATCTTTAATTATGGTTCGTGGCAAGAATTTCTGCAATTAAAAAAAATCTTGGGGGTTCAAGATTTGGCCAAAACATTTGAAAAACTGGATAAAATGACACGATCCAACTTACTCCCCGTATATCGTAACTATTTCCGCCACTATTTTCAACGTTATGCATAAAAACATCCTTCCTGAAAGTCAAGTTGCGATGCTTCCACTGATCAAACAATACTATAAATCAGATTCATGTTGATGAACAAAATCAACTTACTCTGGTCGCGGATCACATTAAACTAACCTTTTATCAGTATGAATATCCCATAATTCATAATCAAAAACTCGAAGATATTATTACTATGCCTGATGATTTGTCAATTGCTGCGATGAAAGCTTTTGCCTTAGGACGTCGCGCAAAATGGAAAGATTACGTCGATCTCTATTTTGTCTTTCAACATCATTCTCTACAGGACGTTATGAACCGCGCTCATGAATATTATGGTCAAGGTGAATTTAACGATAAACTTTTCCGGGGTCAGTTGGATTTTCATCAAGATATTAATTACACCGAACCGGTTGACTGGATGCCAGGATTTGAAGTGTCTCAAGAAAAGATACTTTCAATTCTTTCTAAAATCAGTTTGGACCATTGATCCTGAGGGAAAGAGAATTAAACTTTAAGTTTCGCTATAACTTTTTATAGCTGCCGCAAGAGTCGTAAGTTTAAGTTCCTCAAGCAATTTCTCTTTGAATGTATTGCTAACAATAGCTTTTCCCCAAATATCGTGAGGTGGTTTCTTACTTTCAAAACCACATTTTTTGGCAGCATCTACCAATTCTTCTTTTTTCATAATTTATTTATTAATCCTCTACATTTCTCCCTAAATTCCTCCAACCCCACCCCATTTAGATTACTTTGTAACAT
>CAYIGO010000014.1:0-11930 GCA_964362965.1 uncultured Gammaproteobacteria bacterium
GCTGATATTTATGAAAAACTATGGCAAAAGTGAGCATCGTAGTCACAGTTCTCAATGAGGAGAAGACAATAAATGAATTGTTGGATGTATTAGTTGGGTTTAAAGTAGAGATAATTATCGTAGATGGAGGATCTACGGATGAAACAGTAGAAAGGTGTAAAAAGTATAAAGGTGTAAAAGTGATAGTGGGAAAATACAACAGATCGGAAGGGCGAAATATTGGGGTCACTGCGGCAAGAGGTGAGATTGTTGCATTTACTGATGCTGGATGTGTGCCGGAGAAAGATTGGCTAATAGAACTTACAAAAACAAAAGACGAGGTTGTCGCAGGTTATTACCGTGGTCTTCCTCAAAATATATTTGAGAAGTGTCTAGTACCTTATGTTTTAGTTATGCCGGATCGGGTGGGATCAGAGTTTTTACCCAGCACCCGCTCGATGGCAATTTCCAAAAAGTTATTTTTGAGTATGGGGGGTTTTGATCCCTTGCTTGACACCAGTGAAGATTTTGAATTTGCCAATAGACTTAAGAAAGCTGGAGTCAAAATACATTTTGCCAAAGACGCGATTGTGGGATGGTATCCAAGAAAAAATTTAAAGTCGGCTGCCTGGATGTTTCTCAAGTTTGCCGTGACCGATATTTATGCCGGAATCATGCGTCCAAAAGTGAAATTATTGATTCTTAGGTATTATTTATATTTCTTTTTGTTGTTTTTAAATTATTGGCTTAGTTTGCTGATAGTTCCGTATCTGGTCTGGGCCATTATTAAGAATTATAAATATGTCAGAGACTGGCGAGCGATCTATTGGCTTCCGGTGATACAATTGACTGCAGACTGTATGGTTATATTTGGTACAGTCATGGGACTCTTGTCCCGCCCTAAAAAATGAAATCAGGACTTACATGGACCGCTGGACTACGTCTAATGCTACGTCTTATTACAATCTTGCGGATGGCAGTCCTTGCTCGCATTCTTTCCAAAGCATCTCTTGGAGTATTTGGGATTGTGACGATGGTCCTTGCACTTTTGGAGATATCGACCGAGACAGGAATAAATATTTTTCTGATGCAGGAAATAGGCAAGATCGATAAATATATTGACACCGCTTGGGTCTTGTCAATTATTCGCGGATTCCTAATTGCTCTATTGATAGTAATCTTAACTCCCTGGATTAGTACTTTTTTCAATTCACCAGATACGGTGGATCTTTTGTATTTATTGGCATTAGCACCATTTATTCGTGGTTTTATTAATCCTGCAATTATTACTTTTCTAAAAGAGTTAAAATTTGCGAAGGAGTTTATACTTCGAGGATTAATCTTTTTGTTGGAGGCTTCAGTGAGTATTGTTGTCTGTTGGTACACCAGATCCCCAATTGGTATGGTCTGGGGACTTATCGCATCAGCAGTTTTTGAAGTTATATTATCTTGGGTATTTATACTTCCTAGACCTAGATTTGCTTTGTCACTTGCTACTTGTAACTTGATACTCAATAGAGGAAAGTGGGTCACTGGCTTTGGTTTACTCGATTATCTGTTTACCCAGACAGACAACATTGTCGTCGGGAAATTATTGGGTGAAACTTCACTAGGGGTTTATCAGTATGCCTACAAAATATCTACGACTCCAGTCTCCGAAATCGTCGATGTATTTTACAGAGCTACTTTCCCGATATTCTCGCAAATGAGTAACGGTGGAAAGAATCTCAGAAAAGCCGTAATCAAGACGGTTATTACAGTCAATTTAATGACAATTGGTCTCGGTCTTACAATTTGGTTATTTGCCAGGCCGATTATCTTAATATTGTTTGGTTCAAATTGGCTAGAGGCAGTACCAATCTTGCAAATACTTGCATTCTTGGGAATAGCTCGCGGTATGGCATATTCGTTTAATGCAGCCTTTATGGCTCAAAAACAGCAAAAATATGTGACTATTATTATACTGACAAGTACTCTTGGTTTAATATTCACTATTGTCCCATTTGTCAAGATGTGGGGACTTACAGGGGCCGCAGTGGCGGCCACTTTTGGTGCAGTCCTATCGCTCCCTGTAGCTATTTATCTTGCTTACAAATCATTTAAGAACTTATGAAATTAAATTTGGGCTGTGGAACAGATATCCGTCCTGGATATATCAATGTAGATGTGATCAGTAGTCGAGGAGTCGATATGGTCTGTGATATTACCAAAAAATTGCCATTTGACGATAATTCATGTGATGAAATTATTGCCCAAGATGTGTTGGAGCATTTGACCCGTGAGCAATTAATTTTCACTTTAAGTGAAATATCTAGAGTATTAAATATTAATGGCAAACTATTTGTACGTATCCCGAATGTCGATGCTATTTTTGATATATTTGCTGACGATTTGGAAACTCGCAATTTATTTTTGTATGGAAATACCTCACAAACGGGTGTTTGGGGGTCTCACAAAGTCGGATTAACTTCAAAAGAATTTAAAATTATTGCTCTTATGAATAGTCTGAAAATAGTTACAGAATCTCTCATAGATACCAATTGTGAATTTTTGTTTGAGAAAATGAGTTCTAGTGTAAGACTCCATAAGATTCTATTTATCAATCAGACTCTGGGTATAGGGGGTGCCGAGACATTTAATATTGGATTGTTCAATTGGTTAAAGAAACAGAATATTGTTATTGAATCACATACTACAAACGAAAGATTTAATAAAATGCTTGGAGATGGACACAAAATACCTATAATATTGGATATTATTGGGAATTGGAGAGGATTGATAAAGGCTATTTTATTATTGCCAGTTGGATTATGGCATTATCTGAAATTATTTTTTTTAGACTTTGATCTTATACTCATGACTGGATTTCCGGAAAAGATAATAGTCACACCTCTTGCAAAATTGTTGAATAAACCTGTCGTTTGGGTAGAATTTGGTCCTCTAGAAAGTGTCTTCAATAAATTCTTTGGATTACCAAAGTTGATGTACAGACTTGTCAGCTGGATGCCAGACATTGTCATTATGCCAACCCAACATACCTACAAAGCCAATTCAGCCGTTACGCATATTCCCACAGCCAAGATCAGGATTATTCCCTGCGCTGTAGAATTTGTAAATTGTAAATTGAAAATTGAAAATTTGTCCGTAGTTTGTGTTTCAAGACTTGAAAGAGGTAAGGGACAAGATCTGTTGATTGAAGCATGGCCGAGAGTATTGGAAAAGTTTCCTGATGCAAAACTAAAAATTATTGGGGAAGGGGAACTTAAGTTAATGCCTTATAAAAATGTTGAAATAGTTGGCTATGTAAAGGACGCAGTAAGTGAAATAGCCAAGGCAAGTGTCTTGGTCTTTCCCTCAGTCTGGCCATTGGAAGGATTTGGACTGGTAATGCTTGAGGCTATGAGTCAAAATGTCCCAGTCGTGGCGTTTGATCGCGGCACTGCTCCAGAGATTATTGACGATTCTTGTGGAATACTTGTTAATGACCTGGCCGAAGGCATTATAAAAATGCTGGAACACCCACCCAAAGGTGGAAAAAAGAGATTTCAGGAAAATTATACCTTTGATATTATTGGTCCCAAGTATTTGGAGGTGTTTAAATATGCTCTGGCAGCCCATAAGACCATTTGAATTTACTTCACCTGTGGTAGATGTCATCAAATATAGACTACTGTCTATTAAGCCTATTTCTACAATCATTTTCGCAAATTCATATTTACGGTCAAAATTGACGGTGCGCCAAATTAACGAAAGAATCCTGGAGATACCCTTTGTATTATCCAAAGTGTCGGGAAGTGTTTTGGACGTCGGGTCAAACGAGAGTCCAATTTCTCTAATGCTTGCAAGTATGGGACACAAAGTCACCTCACTTGATCTCCGGATTTCATCATTTAATCATTTAAACATTAATAATATTCGGGCTGATATCACTAAGTGGTCAAAACCAGATTATTTTGACACGGTGATTTGTCTATCCACTCTTGAACATTTAGGGTTAGAAGTTTATGGTGGGCATAAATTGCACAACGGTGATCAAATGGCGATTGATAATATCTTTGCCAGTCTAAAGTCAGGTGGGAAGCTGTTGTTGACAGTCCCGGCGTCGGTGTCGTTTCAGATTACCCATACCTGGAGATCCTATGATACTTATAGTATAAAAAAATTATTAACAAAGTATAAAAGTGTAAATATAAGATATGGAATTCGTATTGATCAGAAATGGCAAATTGTTGCTAAAATTCCAGAAAAGTTTGAATTTGATCCTCATATGCCGTCAGGAGTTGCATTAATTGAAGCGTATAAATAAATGATTATTCCCTATTTTGATGATATCGGTTGGTTTTATTCATCTGCTCGAGACGCATTGCTAAATGCACATTTCCCCTTCTTGGGAATCACCGCGAGTATTGTATGGTTGCATCAAGGTCCGCTTTGGACATACATGCTTGTTCCTGCTTTTTGGATATCACACTTTCACCCTCTTTCTCCAGTGGTGTTTATTACCTTCATCAACTTGTTTTTATTTCCTAGTTTCTATTATCTAATTTCTATCTTGTTTGGTAAAAAGACTGCGATACTAAGTACGATGGTTCTGATTTTCAATCCGTGGCTCTTGATGCATCTTCGGACCCCTTATCACACTGCTCCAATTCCCTTATTCGAAGTAATATTCTTACTTTGTTTAATCAAACAAAGAGATTTCTTGACGGGTTTATTTTTAGGCATGTTGTATCAATTACACCTTTTAACCTTTATATTCTGGCCACTTATGTTTATTAAACTTAAACCTAAACAGCTAGTAGGTTTTTTGTTGGGCATATTTCCGTTTATTGTGAGTGGACCAACCCAGACTTTTGGAATATTTGTTTGGATTGCAAAGCACTTGTTTGAAGGTTTTGGCGGTACCGGTTTGGCATCAGAGGCTTACAGAGTTGTGCTATTTATTCCTTCACTACTTCTGTTGATTTACTTTGTTAAAATAGTAATAGGCTATGCTCACCGCTTTAATACTCACTAAAAACGAAGAGAAGAATTTAGAGAGATGTATTGAGTCTTTGAAATTTTGCGATGAGATAGTATTAATTGATGACGAGTCGGACGACAGCACTACGAAGATTGCCAAGAAGTTAGGGGTAAAATTATTGATAAATAAAATGGTTGATTATGGAAGCCAGCGCAACTGGGCAATAGACCAGATTAAGTCAGGATGGGTATTATTTGTCGATGCTGATGAGGTAGTAAGTAAGGAGCTAGGAGATAGCATTCAGGAGATAGTCACAAAGAATGAGGCTAATGGCTATTTAATAAATCGTGTGGATTATATTTGGAGTCACAAATTTAGGTTTGGTGATGTGGGTAATGTCTGGTTACTCCGTCTTGCCAAACGTGGTGCTGGAAAATGGGAGAGGACTATTCATGAGACTTGGACAATTGATGGCCGGGTGGGAAAATTGAAGGGTGAACTCTCTCACTATCCCCATCAATCGGTTGTGGAATTTTTGAAACATTTAAATAGATATTCCACTCTCAAAGCAAAAGAATTTTATAAAGATGGTAAGAAGACAAATATTTTTGAGATAACCTTAGGTCCTATATGGATATTTTTTAAGCTATATATTTTAAAGTTAGGAATTTTTGATGGTACTGCTGGATTTGTCCATGCTGGGCTCATGAGTTTTTATATGTTTATGGTCGCCGGCAAGCTCTATCTGAGGTATAATGGCATTCATGGTAATAGACAAACACAATCTAATCAAGCTCTCGCGTGACCGTTCAGCCAGATGGGGAAGTGGACTCTTTTGGGTTGATGGAGTCAATTTTGTCGATCAGGCTATAAAGAAAGGCTGGGAAATAGATACCTTAGTCTATTTGGCCGACAAATTGGATACAGAATTCAAGCATTCTGTGATTCATTCTGTACCAAAAGACAAGAGACTATTGATCGGTCATGTCATATATGAAAAGCTTGCCTACAAAGGCGATATTCAAGGTATAGGTGCTGTAGTCAAAATGAAGTCCGACAAAGATAAGATATTACCAGGCAATGGCGTCGTACTGGAAAATACTCAGTATGCCGGAAATCTGGGAACTATTATGCGTACAGCTCTGGGTTTTGGGGTGAAGAACCTATACCTGGTCGGAAAAACTGTCGATCCTTTTTCGCCCGAAGTTGTCCGTTCTAGCATGGGAGCTATATTTGGTGTAAACATAGTTCTTATTGATGACTTAAGTGTCTTTAGTAACTCAAGGAACATAGCGCTAAGTCTTGATGCAGATGCGTCAGATTTTAGGAACTATAAACACGATGGAGATTTTTTGTTATGGCTCGGCCACGAAGGTCGGGGACTGACTCCCCAAGCTAAAGCAGTCTGTCAGACCAAGCTAAAGATTGCGATTTCCAAGGATATAGACTCTCTAAATATCGCTGAAGCCTGTGCAATAGCTTTGTATGAATTTAATGCTGATCCTAGCCTTCCTGGCGGGCAATCTAGTTAAGTTTTCACACATTTCACCTCTTGACCTTGTAGTAGGTACAATATGGATATTGTATTTACGCAAGATAATTGAAAGAAGACATAAGTTACTCAAATATATTATAGGCTTTGGTATTGTGGGAGTAATATCCTTACTCATGTCGTTAAATAGATTTGAACTTAGCCAAATCACTGTAGGAGCAATGTATTTACTCAGATTTATAATATATTCAACATTTTTGAATGTAATTGTTCAACCTAATAAAGTAATCGTTGGCGCAGGAATCGGTACAGCAATACTTGGAATTTTTCAATATCTTCTGTATCCCGATACTCGAGCCTTGATCGTTTTTGGTTGGGACCCACATTATTATAGGATAGTAGGGACTCTGTTGGATCCGGGATTTACCGGACTGATTCTGGTACTGACTTTGGTTTTCATTGTCCTAAATAATTATCATAAAGATTGGTGGTTAATTGTCTACATTGCCTTGGCTTTGACCTACTCCAGAGCCAGTTATTTAGCATTTTTCACAGCCTTTACTTGGATATCAATCCAAAAAAGAACTTGGAAATATTTTGTCATTTCTGCATCCTGCGTCCTGCTAACTGTCTTCTTGCTCCCAAGATGGTCCGACGGTGAAGGGGTAAAGCTTGAAAGGACAAGTTCGGTCTGGGCACGAATTGAGAGCTGGAAAACTGCTTGGAAGATATTCACTTTTAATCCACTTATTGGCGTAGGATTCAATAATTATAGATATGCCCAGAATGCAAGCCTCGAAAGTCATGCTGGCGCAGGCAGCGACTCTTCGATTCTCTTAGTCATGGCTACGACTGGAGTTGTGGGTCTGGTATATTACCTAAAATATATCAAGAAAGTGTGGAGTTTTGGTAAAGATAATTTGATTATTACTAGCTCACTAGTCGCAATCTTTGTTCATTCCTGGTTTCTCAATAGTCTTTTCTATCCCGCAATTATGCTCTGGGTTATTTTGCTTATTCCAGGTTAATGGTCAGTTCTTTTTCGGCTTGACCACCTGCCCGATCAGAAGCCACAAATCGCAATTTGTTTTCACCTACATTTAGGTTTATTGTCGTCTCAAAAGTACCGGTAGTTCCGAGCATTATAAATCGGTCATTTATAAATAGTTTATTTTGTGGATTAGTGGATCCTTTGACAACGAGTTTTTTGGATGAGACCGTCTGATTGTCCTCGGGGAAATCTATATTGATTTCGGGGGATTTAGCTAAATATTCAAGTGAATAGGAGACCGACGGTGGACTCTGATTTCCAGAAGGATCCATAGCTACCAACTTAAAAAGATTGCTTCCCTCAACCAGCTCTATTGCATCAAATCTAAATACACCATCGTTTTCGGTACGACTATTTCCTATAGAGTTGCTATTTTGGGTCAGATAGACTTGAGAACCAGGTTCGGATTGACCTGAAATGCTGATGACCGCACTATTTGTAGCTGCGTATGGAATAGATAGTGTTGGTGGTGGGGGAGGTATGAGATCATTTTTATCGTTATTCACACGGTTTGAATTCGAAAGCAGATTGACAATCTTTGGCATGAATTTAAGACCAAACACACCAAGAAAAATAAGCAATATCACGATACCTACAAAAATTAGGGCAGCCAAACGCACGTCGCGCTTTTCTTCCATCACCTGTAATCTACTACGGTACATCTGTTAAAATTATAGCACGCCCCCTTAGCTTAGTGGTAAAGCGGCGGTATCGTAAACCGCGGACGCTAGTTCGATTCTAGCAGGAGGCTCAATGAGAATTCATTTGAAATCGGCCAGAAGAGGTCAGACGGCGCAGTGGTGAAGGGCTAATGGATTGGAGTTCAGAGATACTTTTTGCTCCACGAAAGACCATGGCCAATATAGCATCTTCAATCAGAACATGAAGATTGTAAGTCAAAGTAGGATGAACATTTTTGATATAACTCAATTCTGCTTTGGTGGTCTCCCCTTCGACAAAAGAGGGAATAGTAAAAGGCAATAGTTTTCCATCCAGGTATTTCGTTCTAGCCGAGGCTTCTCCTCCATAAGGCTTAAAAAGTTTGCCTGAATCATCTGAACAATAAAGTAAGCCACCTGGGGATTCTATAGTACCTCCTGCCACGACTCTGGAGACGCTGATTCCAGATGCACCCAAAAGTAGAGTGGTGGCTACATGGTCAGATGCACCGCCCTCGACAATGATCGGAATATTTATTTCCCCTCGAAGTTTCCAGACTAATTCCGGCCAATCAATGGCTGATCCACTTCGCACTCCGGTCACACACCTACCGCCTCCACCGATGCCTACAAATAGACAATTTGCACCAGCCTCGGCGACTCGTTTCGCTTGCTCGATATCTACCACTTGGCCTGAAAATATTTCTATTTTATTCCCAAATTCACTTCGCAAAAGTTTAGTAGTTTTTTCCAGGTTGGTTCCCGGTTCTGGAGAGTATATTCTAAATGATCTAATATCCGCCTTAAATAGAGCTTCTGCACGTACAAGGGCTGTTTTGGGATTTGTTTCCAATGTACCGACTACATTATTTTTCCACCAGCCAAATACCTGTTTTCGATCAGATCTTTTTGTCAGAATCATCTCAGCTAATAGTTCAAGTCTATCAAATATTTCCTTTGCCAAATCTACTTGGCGAGTAACATTGGACATGACACCATTTCTCGGTATACAGGCTAGGCTGTGACAGGCAGCCATTGTCGATATGGCTTGGGAACTGTTCCAGACATCAGGGGAGGATGATCCTACAAAAATATTTCGTCCCTGTATTCCCAATTTTATAAATGGTCCTTGAGCATATCTTTCAGTACGGCTTACCCTATCTCGTCCTGACCCCGTAACAGAGGCTCCGAGATCGCCAATTGATAGGCTCAAGCCAGACTTTGTGGCATAGTCAAAGACTTCTGATTCGATTTTGTCTGGTGGCTGGAATTTTTCAGCCGTGACTGACTTTAAAAATTCTATTCGGTGTGGATGATTAAACAATTCGAGAAAAAACAAGCGCATTCTCAGAGTCTCAATAATTTTTTCTTGGGGAAGCATTTGTAACGAAGATACGGTAAGCCCATCAAAAGGGGTCAATAATAAGCCTTGACTTGGATAGACATCCTCATGGTTTTTACTAACTGTAAGCCAAGGCTCCAGGTATTGACTAATATTCTTTTCAAAAGGGGATAATTTATCAAGAACTCTCTTCTCTCCAAAGTCTTTTTCTCTAAATTTATAGAAATCGTTTTTTATCTGAACAGTTGACACAATCATTAGTATATCGCACAATCACTATATGTCTATAACCCAAATATATTTTGCTACCACAAATGAAGGTAAGCTCAAAGAGGCCTCAGAAATTCTAAATATCGAAGTACTGGGTTGTGGATTGGATATTGAGGAAATACAGTCATTGGATCCCATCAAAGTAGCGGTTCAAAAGGCTCGAGATTATTATGCAAAATTACAAAAACCAATACTTGTCGAGGACGTTTCACTATCTTTTTCTGCTCTCAATGGACTCCCAGGACCGTATATAAACGATTTTATGAAATCCATTGGGAATGAAGGAATTCTAAAACTACTCAAAGATAATCCAGATCGTAAAGCCACAGCTCAGACGACTTTAGTATTTATTGACGAAACACAAATAGAACATATATTTATTGGCAAAATTAACGGGAGTATAAGTGATAAAACGCTTGGCGATAATGGTTTTGGTTGGGATCCGATATTTATTCCAGAAGGCTTTGACAAGACTTTTGCCCAGATGACGGATTTCGAGAAAAACACATGCTCCATGCGCTCACTAGCATTAAATGAATTTAAAAATTGGCTTTATGGCAATTAGAACAACAATTCAACTTGGTCATCCGGCATTGAAAGCCGAGAATAACATCGTTACGGATTTTGCTGATCCAACGCTCACTCAACTTATTATAGACCTGAAGGATAGCATGTATAAAGTAAAATTGATAGGTATGGCAGCCCCTCAGATTGCTGAAAACTACATGGTCTTTATTACCGAACCCCGCGAGACAGAATATCGGCCTGCGGATCAAGCCGATGAATTTCGGGTTTATATTAATCCCAAGATAATCTGGGAATCAGACGAAAAAATAACAATTTGGGAAGCTTGTGGGAGTGTGACTGAAGTAAATATATTTGGTCCAGTAGTGAGATCAAAAGTTGTTGAAGTAGAAGCATTTAATCAACAAGGGATAAAGTTTAGATTTAAAGCTGATGGTATTTTGGGTCGGGTTATCCAGCACGAAATGGATCATTTGTTAGGAGTAGAGTTTATTGAAAAAGTGCAGGATTATTCAAAGCTCAAGTCACTTGAATTTTATCTAAAGGACATAAAGACTTCTCCAGAACAGGTAGCTGCTCAAAAGATTTCTATCAAGGAGTTAAGTTAATAGGTGTTCATTTGGAATCATCCTGAAAAAGAGGTCTGCCATCTTCTCTAGTTAGTATTAAGGCCTTAAATCTTGGGTCTAGTTTTTGATCTAACCTAGGATAGTCTCCCTCGAAGCTGTAAATACCATAAATGTCTCGGGGTGCTGTTTTGTGGCCTTGTACTTCATCTTTGTGGGGATCTTGTACTTGTGAAAATTCTTCAAAATGCAGATGTGGGTCGTCCCAGCTTACTTGAATTTTTGGATCATAGGTAACATTTCTTTGTGGTTTGTCTGTAAAATCTTCATAACCCCAGGAAAGACCTGAAGTACCAACCCTGCCCAAGTATTGTCCTTTTGTTACCTTCGCCCATGCAGTATGTGAGGGAATCTCATTTATTAAAATTTTTTCATTGGTTGGATCCCATCTCTTTTTCTCTGCATCAAATCCTGCCTGACTAAATGGGATTGCATTATCAATTTCTGAAAGGTGGGCAAGATCAATGAATCGGTGTGCTTGCGGGATATACATGCGGACAAATAATCCTAATCCGTAGTTAATAGCCTTCCCTTTATAAATGATTTCTTCTTCATGTGGTTTAACTGGAAGGGTAAAGTATGAGGACATTGCATACCCATCAGCTGGAGCATAGACTACTGTGCCATAAGGTGCATGAAAATCAACTGCTGTATGTACTTCCATGCCATGGATTTGGTATTCATCATAGGAATAAAGCCACCCCTCATTAATTTTTATATTACCTGCATCTTTCTTGCTAAAAGGAAGAGTAAGATATGCTTTTGGTTCAATTTTCTCTCCATTGACTGTCGGACTGTGAAATCTGTCCTGAGCAATTTTGGTTCGTTCCGAAAGGTCTTGGCTATTCTTTGCTCTTGATCCAACTATAAGAATAATTAGAAAGATTCCAATAATAATTAGAAAACCGCTCTTTTGATTCATAGGTAATTATAACTGAAATTTTAAACTATTTGACTGAAGTGCAATAGAGCTAGTTTTTGAAAAAGTTCGCACCCGTTTTCGCAATTCTCCGTGAATTCTCC
>CAYIGO010000015.1:0-10640 GCA_964362965.1 uncultured Gammaproteobacteria bacterium
CTTGAGATGTCAGGTGAAAGGTTGGCGAATCAATATAGCGCATGCGTTCAATATCTGTGACATTTTTACCAGTCGAGATACAAACCAAGGCATCTTGGGCTTTGGCATCAGATTGCTTTAAATAATGAGCGTCATTAGTAGCAACCAATGGGATCCCTAAATCACGGCTCAATTTAATCACTCCCTCTACCCAAGTATCTTCATCTTTCTGAAATTTCTGAAGTTTTTCCAGAAGTCTCGGCTGATTCTTCAATTGATCAAAGTAATTACTATGATGATGTCTCTGAATTTCAAGGTAATATCTATCCCCTAAAATATCGACAAACTGAGAGGCTAATTCAGAGGCTTTTTGGGTATTTCCTGAAAATAAGGCTTGGGCAATTTCTCCTTTGGGACAGGCAGAAGTTACTATCAAGCCCTCGTTGTATTGTTTTAATAAATCTCGGGTAAAGCGGGGTTTATAATAAAAGCCTTCTACTTGAGCAATAGTCGAGAGTTTCATTAAGTTTTTGTAACCAGTGTAGTTTTGGGCGATCAATAATAGGTGATTGGTATCTTCACGCCCATTTTTTTGTTTGTGGTCAGTAACGCAAGTATAAGCCTCCATGCCAACCAATGGCTTTATCCCTTCTTTCTGGCATTCTTTATAAAATTCTATGGCTCCGTACATTACCCCATGATCAGTGATCGCTACGGCTGGCATTTCGAGTTCCTTTACCCGGCGAACCAATTTCTTGATCTTGGACAGACCATCTAGGAGTGAATATTCCGTGTGGCAATGTAAGTGTACAAATTTGGCAGCCATTAGTTACTGTTATAGCTTATCGAACTCTCTCTTATCAATACCCATTTGATTAATTATATTTTTGAGTGTTCCGGGTGCCACCTCAATATGGTGCGGTACCACACAAGTTTTGTTTGTTTTATCACTCCACCATATTTCGTGCGACCCAGTACTGCGTCTGAACACGAAACCTGCTTTTTTTACTTTCTTAATGACATCAGTATATCGTAATGGTTTCATTTAGAAAGCCGGAGCGAGAATAGACAAGTCAAACCTAAATCTGGTATCTGACTTGTTTTGACGCTTAAGCTTCAAGGGAATTCTCTTATCTTCCTGCTCATAAATTTCTATTAAACTCTTTGCCACATCAGAAATAGCATCTATGGCATTATCCAGCGAATGTCCTTGTGCATAACAATCTGACCAAGAAGTACACTTGGCAATATAATAACTACCTTCTTTGTTTACCTCAATTGGCAATTCGTACTCATTCACTTGGGTAATCTTTTTCATAATCTAATTATACTCTATAATATCAATAGGGAGTTTACAGTTTTCCACCTCCGAGGTAGAAAATACTACGAAAGTTGCTTGCTTAGTATTTTCTGAACTAATTGAATATCAACATCGCCGAGTTCTTTTTTGACCTGGCCTATCAAGGCGCCTATGGCTTGGGTTTTACCTGCTTTTATTGACTCTATAATTGCAGTATTGGTAGAAATCACCTTCGAAACGACTTCACGAATTGTTTCTTCAGGAATTTTTGATACAACTCTTGCCTCACGTTTATTAATGAGTAAATCTGCTGTTTGCTTAGTTGGGTTTTTCATAAAGACAGCATACATTTCTGGGTCGGCAGTAATAATTTTGGCATAACTATCAGACAAACCCAATTCAATCAATTGAAGTCGTTTTTGGGCTGGCAAAGCAGGTAACTCTGAGCGCCACTTTTCAATTTGAGCTTGTGTAAATTCAAAAGGTGGAATGTCCGGCTCGGGAAAATATCTATAATCATTGGCTTCTTCTTTGGCTCTTTGACTAAATGTATCTCCAGTAGTTTCTTTGAATCCCCGGGTCTCTTGTACTGGAGTTTTTCCTTCATCCAAGAGCTTTATTTGTCGAGCGACTTCAAAATCAACCGCCTTCTTGACAAATTTAAAAGAGTTTACATTTTTAATTTCGACTTTATAATTTGGATAACCCGAAAGGTCGGCTGGCTTGACACTTATATTGGCTTCCAATCTCATTGATCCCTTCTCCATATCGGCACTACTTATACCCAATGCTCTAATTATTTGTTGTAATTCTTTCAAGAAATTATCACTATCGTTACTATCTTTAAAGTCCGCCTCGGTCACCACCTCTACTAATGGCACTCCACTCCTATTAAAGTCTATCAGTGTTTCGGGACCTTGATGCAATAATTTAGCAGTATCTTCCTCCATATGGACTCGTCTAATTTTGTGACCCAATAAATTTCCCTCCACACAAAAAGGCTCATCATATTGGCTTATTTGATACCCCTTTGGTAGATCGGGATAAAAATAGTTCTTTCTATCAAATTTGGATTTTAAGTTAATTTTGCAACCAAGTGCCAAACCCAACTTGATACACCACTCTATCGCTTTGGCATTGGGTACCGGTAAGGCACCAGGAAGACCGAGACAAACAGGACAAACCTGGGAATTTGGCGGAGTATTAAAATGGGCAGCGGGACAGCCACAAAACATTTTTGAGTTAGTCGATAATTCTATATGAATTTCAAATCCCAAAACCGTTTGCCAAGACATGATCCCCCTTTCTATGCATAAAGAAAAAACCCAACACAAGTGTGCAAGCCATAATCATAAGTAATATCGGAATTCCCAATACATCAGCCAAAGTCGCTGCTAATAGTAGTGGCATGGATGTGGCGATAATCAACATAAATGATAACGATCCATAGACTCGACCTCTAAACCAAGCCGGTGTCTTCTCTTGTAAAAGTGTCTGTGAGGGCACAGTAATTGCAGCCGATGAAATACCAAGAAGAACTGCCGATACAGCACCAAACAATATACTATATCGTGTAAGGTAGGGCAAAATTGCCAAAAGTGATAAGGAAATCGCAGAGCCAATCAGACCAAATTTAATAATCATAATTTTTCTATATCTTTTTAACAAATCGGGAAGCTTTGATGTAAATAGCAACGCGCCAATTGCAGCAGGTACTACCAGAACCAGACTAACGTGCTTTAGATCCAGCCCTAATTCTACACGTGTATATGAAGGCAATATTGAAGAGATAATGGCAACAAATATTTGCGAGAATATAATTACCATAAGCGGTAATAATACCGTATTGTTTGATCTAATAAACTTGTATCCCAGTGCAAAGTCGCGCCAGAATTTGTTGATTTGAAAATTTTTGGTTTTGGGTTCGTCTTTTGGCAATAGATATACAGAGATTGCAGCAACTAAAAGTAATATTGAAGCAAATACTACAGTCTTGTTGATACCAAGAACAGTCAAGAATAGACCACCCATGCCAAATCCAAATAAGAAGGTGGCTTGTTGGGTCAGTAAAAACATTCCATTGGCTGAAGCCAATAACTTGCCTTTAATAAGTGATGGAAGACTGGCTTGTTGACTTGGTAAATATAGCTGATCAATGAGCCAATACAAGAAAACTACGGCGTACAAGGCAAAGACATATTTCTTTAGTATCAAAAATGATGCTACGCTGATAGCTTGAGCAATATTGGTGACTATCATCATTTTACGCCTGCTAAAATTATCGACAATTGCGCCCGAAAACGGACCAAAAAATAAAACCGGAAGTGAGCTTGCAATCCAAAGCATGGATACCGCGACGTTTGATTTGGTGGCTTCAAAAATCCTAGTCAGAACAATAAAAGTCATGAGATTAATTGTAATTTGTGACAATATTTGGGAAAGCCAGAGCTTAACAAAGTTTGAATTTTTCAACAATAATCCAAAATCCGATTTCATATATTCTGAAATTCTTGGGCTGCAAATAAAACTAAATCATCCGCTTTTTGCGGACCTATAAATTGTAATCCAATTGGAAGATTGTCTATCTTTCCACAAGGAACACTTATTCCAGTCAATCCCGCGATACTACTAGGCTCTGCCAGACTATCTTCCATTTCACCAAACATGGGTTGATCAAGACTTGCGCCAATAGGTAATGCAGCTCCAGGAGAAGTGGGTCCAATAATTAGATCTACTTTAGAAAAAGCACTTTCAAAATCTTTAATAATTAAATTTCTGACTTTTTGGGCTTTATTATAATATTGATCATAATATCCAGAGGATAAGACATAAGTTCCAAGCATTATTCTTCTCTTAGCTTCAGAACCAAAATTGGATCTGTCTTTTCCATATCTAATACCATCAAAACGTGCAAGATTTGAGGAAACCTCGGCTCTTTGGACAATAGTATAAACTCCGATCGAATATTTTGGATCCAATAATGAAATCTCTATCACCTCATGTCCAAGACCACGGAGTCTCTCAGCTGCATCCAAGATTAATTTCTTCACATCGTCTCGCATCTCTTTCAACATATACTCTTTTGCTAATCCAATTTTTAGTTTTTTATTGGGATTTTGGAATTGGGCGTTGGGGCTTGAGAGAGTGGTGGAATCATATTTATCCTGACCTTTTATAACATCGTAAATTATTTTTGCATCTTCTGCATTTTTAGTAATTGGTCCCGGTGAATCGGTAGAACTTGCCATAGCAATTACTCCATATCGACTAACACTACCATAAGTCGGCTTAAATCCTGTGACTCCACACCAAGATGCTGGCTGACGAATACTACCTGCAGTTTCACTTCCAATTGCCGCAATACACATATCAGAAGCTACTGCGGCAGCAGATCCCCCAGAAGACCCACCTGGTAGCTTGGTTAAATCGTGTGGATTCTTGGTGGGTCCAAAATCAGATGTCTCGGTCGAGCTACCATGTGCCCAGGCATCCATGTTGGTTTTTCCAATTATTATCGCACCTGCTTCTTTTAATTTTTTTACCACAGTTGCATCGTACATTGGCATATAACCATCCAATAATTTTGATGCTGCCGTCGTAGGCATTCCCATGGTCAAAAAATTATCTTTTACTGCTATCGGTAGCCCTCCAAGTGGTAGATTAATATTTGCTTTGTCGGCCTCTTCCAGAGCATTAGAATTGATATATAAAAAAGCATGAATATCATCATCTAACTTTGTAATTTGATCAAGACACGCTTGGACTAATTCACGGGAAGTAAATTTTTTTAATCTTAAACCTTCTCGAGCTTCTTGGAGGTTTAGTTTATTCAGCATTGAAAATAGCTTTTACTCTGAAATAATCTCCAATATTCATTATACGATCTTTATCTATTACATCTTCCCTAGTGATATTAGATAGTCCTGTTACTTGGAAAATCGAATCGACGTTTTTTGTATCTAATTCGTTTATGACATCTATTGTCATGATTGTATCTTCAAATTGACGGGCAAGCATCTCCTCTTCGTCGTTTGTGATCGTAAGGTTTGCCAGCTTGGCAATTTTCTTTACATCCATGTACTCAAGTTTATCACAAAATTTAACTCATTGATTCTAAGGCTTTGATGCGGTCGACAAGTGGAGGGTGAGTATTAAAAAGACTGGAAAACCAACCGATTGCTCCATGCTGATTTTTCAGGGGATTGGTAATATACAAATGAGCTGTAGCTTTGTTGGCAGCTTCCAGAGGCTCTTTGTCTGCCCCTAGCTTCTTGAGAGCTGAAATCAAGCCAGAAGGCTGACGCGTCAATTTGACTGAACTGGCATCAGCCAAATACTCCCGTCTTCTGGAAATTGCCAGCTGAATTATCTGAGCTATTATTGGCGATAATATAGCCAACAGAATACCAATTACCAAAAATATCGCATTTGAGCTTTTATTATCATCAGAATTTGATTTTGAATGAAATGTCGCTCTAAGTAACCAATCTCCAAGTAAAGTAATCAATCCAACTAAAATCGTAACTATGGACATAAGTCGCGTATCGTAATTTGCCACATGTGACAATTCATGTCCGATTACACCCTCGAGTTCGGTGCGATTCAATTGAGCCAATAATCCCGTAGTCGCACAAACTGCGGCATGCTCGGGATCTCTTCCTGTAGCAAATGCATTGAGAGCTGTATCGTCTATAACATAGAGGTTTGGCATTGGTATTCTGGCTGCCATACTCAGGTTTTCGGCAACTGTAAAAAACATAAAATCATGCTTTTTATTAGCTGGCCTGGCGCCAGAAATTCCCAAGACTATCTTGTCACTCCAATAATATGATCCAAAACTCATTAGACCAGAAATTATCAATCCTATACCCAAGAATTCCAGCCCTGTAGATTCATAACCATAAAAGACAGCCATCCCACGGGCTATAAAATAGGCTGCAACCAAGACAAACGCAGCAAAGCCAGCTACTACTAGCCAGCTTTTGCGCTTGTTGGCTTCTACTGATTCAAAGACATTGTTCATAGACTAATTTTCGGACTCTTCGTCTCTGATTCGGTGACTTTTAAAAATTCACCACTGCTTGGTGTTTCCAAACCTTTTTCAGACTTGAACCCAAATACATTGGCCACCAAATTGCTTGGAAAAGTAGCCACCTTGATATTGTAATCAGCTGTCAGATCTATCATGGTTCTCCTCGAATACATGACCTTGTCAGAGGTATCCCGTAGCTCAGACATCAGATTGGTAATGACATCTGCCCCCTTCATCTCGGGATTACTCTCCATAATTACCTGCAACTTTGGTAATATTTCAGCTACCTTGGCCGTAGGATCACTCATTTTGCGGGCATCTGATAACATTTTGAGAATTTCTTTCTCGTGCTTCAAATAAGCTTTGGCGGAAGTCTCTAAATTGGGAATCAATTCGGATTGTCGTTTCAACTGATTGCCTATTTCTTGGACTGAAGCTCCAATTTGAGTCTTGTTAGCGACTAAACCATTGTAGACACCCACAGCATATAAAACTACTAAGACTAATGCTCCTAATAATAAAATTGGTAAACTCATACTAATAACTTCACCTCCTCATACAGACTTTCGACTTCGGAGATACCCGATAGCCAAAAGTCTTTATCTGTTATATCAATTCCCAGAGCTAAAAACAAATTCTTGGGTGAATCAGATGAACCTTGGGCCAAAAACCATTTAACTTTTTCTATAAACTTCGGATCTTGTTTAACTTTATTTTGCAATGCCTTTGAAATGAGAAGTCCCGAAGCATATGAATATACATAAAAAAACGATCTGAAATGACTCCAATAAACCCACCAGTTTTGCGAGCCTTCATTTTGTTCCACAGAATCTCCCATGTAAGAAATCATGTGCTTTTGAAAGATTTCTCCAATTTCTTCTTTTGCCAAATAACTTTTCTTCCGGAATCTTTCATGCAACTCCTGTTCAAATTTATATGCTGCTACTTGTCTGAATATTGTGGAGATATCGTCGTCAAGTTTTTTCATCATCAGAGATTTATCTTTCGGTAAACTTTGTAACACAAAGTCTTCCATGAAAGTACTGGCTACTTCAGCAGTAGATAGAGGGGAACCAAAGTTAACTGCGTATTTTTGCGATTTCATCAGTTCATTATTTATTCCGTGTCCGGCTTCATGAGCCAGTGTCAAGACATCGCGTAAATTATTGGTGTGATTTAATAATATATATGTGGGCTGGGTGGGTCGCTCTATAGCGCAAAAAGCTCCACCGCGTTTACCGGACTTTGGATAGACATCAATTTGACCATTGTTCACAAAACCCATAAATATTTCCTGAAATTGCGGATCTAATTTATCAAATACACCTGAAATTAATTTCACTGATTTTTCATAATCATACTGAATTTCTATCTTGCCAACGGGTGCTCCCCTATCCCAATAATTAAGTTTGGCAATCCCCAACATTTTTGCTTTGGTTTTATAAAAATTGTGCGCGAGATAAAATTTAGAACCGACAGCTTCAATCATGGCATCCACAACTTGTGAATCTATATCATCTGACAAATGGCGCATTTGATCAGGTCTGGATATGCCCCGCAAGTTATCATTGACCTTCTTATCATAGAGTATGGCATTTAATTCATGTTCGGCAATTTTGGCATTATTTGCCAGCATTTCATTAATCGCTTCACCCGCAATTTGGCGTGTTTTTGCGTCGGGTAACTGTAAATCAGAAATGTATTCTTCCAAAGTCTTGCCGCCAATCTTTTCTTCTGACAAAAATTGAGAGGTCATACGAACCCAACTGGAGTGAGCTGAATTATTTTTCAAATTTAATATTTTTTCTTCCGGATCTGAAAGAGTAAATTTACCTGTCGCAAACAGGTGTTCCAAAAAATGCCTAAAGTCAATCAAAAGATCACTCTCCAAAAATATTTTCTGTATATTACCGGGAACTTTGGATAACTTTAATAAAAAGAATTGATTTTGATTGTAAAGTCTGACTGAAAATTCTTCCAATCTATTATTTTGAGCTTTTATGGCCGGGTCAGATTGATCCAGGGCTTCTTTTAGACTCCAGTAATAACCCAGATCTCCCGTAGTTCCATAATTCTTCTGTAAATCATCAAATTCCAGAAGCGCTTCTAATAATACCTTCGGTTCAGTCAAATAATCTTCCCTATCTTTCCACTTTGCCGAAAAGGCCAAATTCTTTTTTTCGACCACTTTCAATTGCTTCTCGGATGTATTCAACAACCCAAAATTCCAATTCGTTTGCATATTATGGCAATTGTACTATACCGGGAAGCCCTAGGGGGAGATCTTTAAGATCATCGAGCTTTAGATCCACTATCCATTCAAGATTACTTATCAATTTCGGTATACTGGCCATGCCAAAAACTTTTTTACCAACACTGGGAAAATCAATCGGCAAGGAAACCGGATTGGCAAATTTATTTACATCTTCGGGTTTAATTTGAATTCTAAAAACAATAGTGTTGGTGTCCAAGACTGTATACGCATTTGCTGAAGGAGTAATATTCATACTAACTTTACAGTTCCCATCATCCACCACTACTCCAGATATTGGAGATATCAAATCAACTTGATCCAGCTTGTATTTAGCTTGCTCGACGTCACGAACCGATGCATCGAGATCAGCTTGTAGGACGCTTTTTTGACCTTTGCCCAAATCAAAAGTGGCTCTGACCAATTTATTATCAGCCAATTTTTGATCCAATTCCAATTGCAATAATTTTCGATCAAGTGATGCCAGAATCTCTCCTTTGCCGACAGAGTTCACAATGTTTTTCCGTATTGAAACCAGCTTTCCTGAAAACGCAAACCTGGCTTCAATAGTTCTTCCCCAAATTGTTCCTGGAAATTTATTTGCCATATATTTTATTATATATCATGGTTTCCAGATCTTGGTGCCACAGCCACCGGACTTGGTGTAACCGGCTGCAATAGCCTCTTTTTCAGTGCAAAACCACTGTTCGCCTCGATATTTTTCTATTCGAGTTGTGTTGTATTGGATACAACCTGGAAAGTGATAGGATTTTACTCCCTTACTCTCCCATTCGCCGCTTATATTGCCTTTTATGACACATTTTGGTTTCTCTTTATTCTCATATTGTGTGCACAATTCGCTATAAATACCAATTTTCTTTTCCCTATTGTTCCAATCAATATTCTGCAAAATATGTTTTGGATCCCATTCTGACGACGAATAGGCTACCCAACCTGTCTCAATTAATGTTTGATCTATCCAAGTCTTGCCTGACCAAACAGAAGCTACTTGCCTACCAAAACTATCTTTGGTGGCCACATTTAAAGTAACCTTTTTACCCACTATTATTTTTTCCAATTCTTTTTTGGCTTGCTCCCCACCACAATTAGTTAATTCCGGTGCATCGAGTGTATCAAAACGTACAGACATTCGATCCGAAGTCTCAAATGTATCACCATCTTTAACTGATACCACCAAATATACAGTTTTGAAATAAATCCCCGCGCTCAGTGCGGCTACTCCTATTGCCCCCGCCACCAATTTCTTGGACATATATAAAGTATACACAACTATTCATCAATTTTCTGGTGGCAAGAATGGCATACGTGCTTACAATTATTAGCACTTCTTATTTCATCTGGATTGATACCTTTCATTAATCCAATTGCAATTGATAATAGATGATGAAACTCTGAGGCCTTTAATTGTCCGCATTCTTCACACATACCACCACTTCTCTTTACTATTTCATTTTTTACACTTGGAGAGAACTCCATAAATCTTCTTCTTTCTCTTTTTTCCTTTTCTGCTTTTCTACCCATATTAAAATATCCCACCTCCGAGGTGGGATATTGTTACTCAAATTATAACAGGAGAGTATAAAAACTATAAAAAAAGATCTAAACAGATGATATCAAACCCATTATCACGCCTGGGTATAAGTTATCAAGTGTTTTTGCTTTTGATAATTCTACCCATTCAGGATTGTACCAATCGTCTTCAGATATTTTCTCTGTACCAGATGGATCTAATTTTGGCTCACCTTCTTCAACCTCACAAAAGAAAAAACATTCAGATGTTCCATGCTCATGTAGATATGGATGTGGCTCACTCAAATTTTTGACTTTTAGTGACAATTCTTCCCAGACTTACCGAATCATAGCTTGTTCTGGCGTTTCACCTAGTTCAAGATGGCCTCCTGGATAGACCCAAAATTCTTCTCCATCCTTTTTCCTGTGCATCAAGAGAATTTTGTCACCTTTTATAATAATTGCTCTACATGATGAAAATTGTTTATCCATTTGCGGGACCGACGGGATTCGAACCCGTGACCCTCTCCTTGACAAGGAGATGCGCT
>CAYIGO010000016.1:0-10563 GCA_964362965.1 uncultured Gammaproteobacteria bacterium
TCAAACAGACACCGCCAGTTTTGTGATATTATCAAAAAATGAAAACGATTTTGGTTGATGCCGTAGACGGGTTTGTGATTGAAATTAAAAACGGCTTTGAGATTTTTAAGGAAATGTACGACCTGTTAGAAACTTTTCCAAATAGAAAAATAATTTTGACGGGAGCCAATGATGAACAGTATAAAAAGTTTGGTTTGGATAAAATGCCCTATGAAGTTTTTACGCTCAAGCATAATCCTGAAAAAACTGACCCGAAATATTTTGAAACAATGCTTAAACATTTTGGTTTGAACAAAAATGAGGTTGTTTATTTTGAACACAATCCTGAAGCCGTAAAAAGTGCCGGGTCTGTCGGAATTAAGTCATATTATTACGATCCCGAGATGAAAGACCTGCAAGCCCTAAAGAAATTTCTCGATCAAAATCTTCGAGAGACTTCAAATTCATAAGTCCGGATCTTAATTCAGAGGCCCCTTCAAAATCTCTAACATAAATCTTGAAATATTTCTTTAAGACTGAAAAATTCTTTTTGTCTCCCCAAGTCTCCTGCCACAACTCCACATGTCTTTTGAGTAAATTTATTTTTTCTTCTTTGGTTGATACATAATCAGAAAAACACCAGGGGTTTTCAAAGACACCCCGCCCTATCATAACCCCATCCACTCCTGTTTCCTGCGCCCTGCGCCCTGCGTCCTGAATATTTTTTACGTCACCATTGCCAATTATCACCGTCTCTACTAATCTCTGATCTCTGATCTCTCTTGCCTTTCTAATTTCATCCCAATGCGCCGGTACTGACGACATTTCTTTGACTGTCCGACCGTGGACTGTCAGGGCATCGAGCTTTTGGGTCAACAAAAACCCAATCCAATCCTCTGTCTGAATTTCTTTTAGACCTATTCTGGTTTTGACACTGACTGGCAATTTGGTCCCTCTTTTAACCGCATCTATTATTTCAGATGCTAAATTTGGATTGTCTATCATAGCCGCGCAGGCTCCTATTTTCATTTCTGGTCTTTGGGGGCAGCCCATATTAATATCAATGCCAGAAAATCCCAAGTCTGAAATTATTTGAGCGACTTTATAAAAACTTTCTGGATTAGTGCCCCATATTTGGGCAATGGTTGGAGTAATACTTGGCTTCATTCTACTCATTTCGCCATGAAGAATAGCCTCGACGTTTGTAAACTCGGTAAAAAATACATCGGGTGGAGCAATCTCTTCAATTACTTGTCTAAAAACCACATCAGTCACGTCTTCCATTGGAGCGAGAGCTAAAAATGGTTTTTTCTTTTTTGCTAATTTCTGCCAAAAATTCATCTCGCTAATACTAACCCATAAACCTTATTTACTCCAGCCTTCTTTAAAGTCCTGGCACATTCGGATAAAGTGGCACCGGTAGTCATAACGTCGTCTACTAATAAGATCTTAGATGGTAGATCTTGGATCTTAGTAGAAACTTCAAATGCCCCATCAATCGCTTTTAGTCTCTCTTCTCTGTTTCTTAAAGTCTGATGTCCCGTATCTTTTGTTCTAATTAATAAATTTACTACTGGAATTTTATAAATTTTTGAAATTTCTTTTGCAATAATTTCTGCCTGATTGAATCCTCTTTCCCTGAGTCTATCTCTATAAAGGGGAACAGGAATTATTGCTTGAAGATTTGGAAATTGAGATTTATTTGGGATTTGAGATTTGGAAATTGTGAATTGCAAAAGATTGTATAGTCCACTATATTTTGCTTTCTTAATAATCTTTTGCATCAGCCCATCATAAGCCCAGAGACAGATCAAACCATCGAGATTTTGGGGCACAGGAGCAGGTTCTGGTTCCCATATCCCAACCTGACAATCTTTGCAGACATAATCACCTAATCTGCCACAACCAACACATTTCTTGGGAAACAAAAAATCGAGCAGGTTCATTGGTGGAGGTGGTGGGATTTGAACCCACGTCCATAATAGTTCTTTTAAAGCATCTACAAGCTTATCTCCGATGAAGTTCGGAGCGACTGTCAATTAGGTTTTCTTAAATACGCGTCAGCTAATTGTAACTTGCGTATAGCATCTCTATTGGTTGTCACCTTGTATTCTCAGTCGAGAAAGAGAGTACAAGATGCCTTAATTATGCAGTAAATGCAAATTTAGGAGTAAAAGGATTAATGGAAGCCAAAACGGCGTCCACCTTTCCTAATACTTGTGTCAAAGTGTTGACACTTGTGTTTTGAATCTGTTTTACGAGTATGGTTCAAACTCGGCTTGCAGCTTTTTAAAGTTCTAGAATGTCGAGTGCCTAGCACCCCCAGACCCATAGTATATCACATCTCGCGGTCGAGGTCACGCTTCTTGATAGTTTCGCGTTTTTCATAGATCTTTTTGCCTCGAGCCAGACCCAATTCGACTTTGATAACTCCGGACTTTGTGTACATGGCTGTAGGAACAAGAAGCAATCTGGCTTGTTTCATTTTCATTTGTAAATTCAACATTTCTTTTTGGTGAAGCAATAATTTTCGGGTACGAATGGGATCATAACTCGTATTATCAGCGTGTTTGTAGGGATAAATATGAAGTCCAATAAGCCACGCCTCTTGGCCTCCAAATTTTGAGGGTCTAAATTTGACATAGGCATGAGTCAAATCTACTTGATTGAGCTTGGCAGACTTAGCCTCTGGTCCAGTGAGTACTATACCCGACTCGATCTTCTCTGATATCTGATAATCAAATCGTGCCTTTTTGTTTATCGATTTCATAGTTGAATCTGCCAGATTTTGGAAGCGGACAATAGATAAATTTTGCCATTTTTTTCATCGGCAACCAGAGAGCTGACTCCGGAAATCAAATCATTGGCATACTGGGCTACATATTCTCCCGTTTTGTTTACAACTACAATTCTTTTGTTTAATTTATCCAAGACATAAATCTTTTCTATATCTTCATTGGTATAAATGACCAGATTTCCTCCCAAGGGAACTGCCAAATCAGAAACTACAAAATTTTCCTTGACACCACGAGTAAATTTCATGATTTCAGACGATTTCGTCACCCACAAACTGCCGTCTATTGTGAGCGAAGTCGAACCACTCAAGTCCACCACTTCTGTCTTGGCTATCCAGGACTGTTTTGTTCCAAATCCAGTCTCGGTAGTCTGGTATCTCCAGATATTGGCATTTGTCAGTAAGTAGATATTGCCTGCAAACATACCCATATCCACGACCGTACCCCAGTCGGAATCAAGTTTTATCTTATTTTGGCATTTATCATTTTGACATTCAATTATTCCTGTATTAGATAAAACTTCTGTTTTTCCCGGATAGCTTGCCAAGAGTTTGACAGAATCCAACTGGTCTTTTCCAGCAATCACTTTTCCACTTTTTTTGACTGGATCGACAGAAATTAGTCTGGATAGGGCCGTATCGAGAACCAACAATTTACCTTCCTGCCAGACCATTTTTTCACCTGTCATCCCATCACGGACGAGACTCAAATCGAGAACCTCTGCCAAGTCCGCCTTGTTTATACCCATGGATTTGTCGATAATCTGGGTCAACTCCCGAGCGACTATATCCAGATTGGAATTTTTGTATTTTGCCCCACCTTTGAGCTGGATATCCTCAAGCTCTGACTTTATTTCAGGCAATAACTGCCGAGATCTGGCTGGATTTAGAACTACCAAAGCCTTGGCTTCATTGAATTTGAAGGCTAGTTCTTCGCTCCTTTGGTCGAGTTTGGCCCGGCCTGAAACTAAGTATTGATAGCGAGCTCGCCCGACTATTGCTAGAATCACAAATGCGACCAAAAATATAATTCCGGCAATCATGGTCTTTGAAGTCTTGTGGACTCCATATTGGACATAGACCGGACCGGTTCTCTTGGGTAATTTCTGCGCCAGCCAATCAAACTTGGAAACTGTGGGTATTTCTTCTGGGGTTTCCTCTGGGGCAACTATGAATTTTGGTTTTTCTACATCCGTCCTGACTGCGATTATAATTCCGGCTACACCTTGGGCTTTCTGACTGCCATGAGCGACAGCGCCCAATGTCTCCATAGCTTGTTCTACCCCGGACTCGAGTGAAGCTCTGATGACACCTGTTGGGACATGGTGCCAAAATTGCCTATTGCCCAAGACCACTTGCATCTGGGGCCTTAATTTTCCACACAATTTTTCCACTTCGCTAGATTCTTGGGGACTTATCAAAAATCCTTCCCGACTTCCTTCCCTGATCCAGATTCCACCACCAACCGTTACCAAATACAAATTGTCGTCTATGACTACGGCACAGGAAATCTGAAGCGTTGGTTCTTCCTCAACCAATGTCGATACCGAAAAAGTCAGCTGATCAATGGCCGATTTGTCTGTAGGGCCAAAATAGAGCTCGTGCAGGTGGGATAATATTTCGCGTCCATGACTAACTACTTCTACCTCTGATTCGCCTTCTTTTTTGGAGAGAGTAATTGTCGCCAGTAGCCTGCCACGGATGAGAAATTTCTGCTCGTCTTCCGGCGAGAAATCGTGTACTTGGGCCCAGTACGACTCGTCGACTCTCCCCACTATTTTGGCAACTTCTATATCAGTCTTCATAAAATCACAATTGCAAAGGCAACCAACAGGACTGCCATAAGCAAGTGCAACCAAGACATTATTTGAAACAGAGAATTGGCGTCACAATCGACCGCTTCACTCATGACTTTGACTTGACGGACAATGATGAGCGCAAAGACCACATAAATGACCAGTCCCACCACAAACATCCATTTGACAATGTCCAAGAAAGTCAGATTTAAAAGATCAAACAAAGGACTATTCATATTATTTTCCCTGCTCCCTTCTTTTTTCCAATTCTTCCGATAATCTACTAATAATGTCTACTACTTTATCAGGATAGGGTACGTTGAGGGCTTCGACTGTAGGCTTTTCGGAAGCAGTCGTCACCCAGACATTGCCATATTGAAAGATTGATCGGACAAAGCCCCCCATCACCGATGCCGGTTCTTCAATATGATTTAGGTTGGCATAAGTTACCATGCGGTACATGAGATTGTAAAAATCGATATCTACAAGTCTTTCGTTTGTTACGATAAAAACCGAGTAATACCAATAGAGAATCTTTTCCATGACAAACATGATGATCATGAGGTACCAAGTGATCCGCCCCATGAATATAAACTTGCCCGGAACTGCTGAAAACATGCCGGTATTGAGAAGAATTATGGGGAAAATAAACATGAGGATTGCCAAGATTATCCAAGGAATATTAATAATTGGGTGTGCCCGCAGTAAAAGTACTACTTCTTCGTCTTCCTGTTGGGTGACAAAAGTCGTACCCGGCCTGACATTGTAAGCACCCATAGCAGCACTCCTTGGGGTCTCGCCGACATTTTTTAGGACCTCGTCTATCATCCCCTTCCACCAAAATTTACTGTCTTTCATCTCTTCGACATAGGTTTCTGCCTGTATTTTTTTCTTGGATGGAGCTGTGTAGATATCTGGCATTTGGTTTATTTTACTACTTTTTCTCAATATTAAATAATCCTGACTTCAAGTGAATGGCTCCGGGTGCTCGCAAATTGAAGACTTTGACAAAATTGGCTCCATTTATGACGACTTCTCCTCTGCTTGTTCCCAAGACTACTTTGTCTGTACTACCATTTTGTGAGTGATCCACCCGGACACTATTGACAGAAGTTACCCTACCTCCGTATTTATCAGCTTCTTCTTTCATTCTGTCCCGTGACCAGCCAGTACTGCCAAGGCAAGTCTCGACTGGAAAAATACCACTGGCATCCCCACCTCCTGCATAGACCAGGGCTGCATTGACAATATCGGAAAATTCGTCGTTTGTAAGCCATGGATGACTTTTGCCACAGGACTTTCCACTTCTGGTCTTGTACCAGCCTTTGTAAAACCATGGGGACCCACCTGCTTTTTCCCATGCTCCATCTGCCCAGCGGGTCCAATCGGATGTCGTGTCCCAAAATCCCGGGGTAGTATGTCCTTGGGCACTATAGCTTTCTTGATAGCCTCCTGATGTACTAGCATACCAAGCAGAAAATGGCCTACCTCCCGAGACTAGAACCCAACCCCGAGTGGCATCGACTGCTTCATCCCACTTACCTCCTTTGTTGGAATTTTTATAGACCTGGCAATTTTCAGAGGCACAGATGCTACCTGCGCCATTGTTGGTATAAGCCAGGGCATAAGATCTGGCAGCCACAGCTTGTGCTTTGAGAGCTTCCATTCCTCCTTGATCTCCCCAGCTGGTCGGCATTTCATAAATTCGCTTGGTATATGTCTCAATGTTGACCGATCCATAGCCTTGGACTGTGATATTTATTCCAGTCGAATAATCTTTCTTGATTTCAATATTGCCATAGTAGGCCTTGAGAATTTGCTCGACATTTTGACCAGATTTTGCTCTGCCAAAAGCGCCATACTGAGACATGCCTTTGTAATGCGGTGCCCCAAACGAAAAAGCCGCGAAGGCTGGCGAAAATCCGGGATTATAATCGGGTCTTGAGGCTGGATCGTCTGCCAAAGGTACGTCTCCCACAGAAGTGGCATAGGTACCGGTTTTTTCGGCCAATAATGATTGTTGCCTGGCAGACAGTGCTGCTACCTTGCCAGACAAATCCGAGACATATTTGTTGGCTTTGTCCACTTCTTTGGCCAAAAATCCTGCTTGTTCATCGACTCTTTTTTTAAGCGCATCCAAGTTTATCTTTTGGGCACTCAAGATTTCTTTTTGGGCACCAAGTGATTTTATTTGAGATGAAATTTCGCCAATAAATTCTCTGTCGTTTCGAGCCAATTTCTCCCGGTAGGCTAGATCCTGGAAAAACTCATTGGCATTTCTGGCTGAAAATAAAATAAGTAGTAGTGGCTGGGTCCGCTTCTGGACATAATCCTGGCGGACTTTGGCACTCAATAATTCCTCCTTTACTCCCACTTTCACTTCTCTATCAAAGACTTCTTTTGTCAATTTGACCAATTGGTTATCCAGATTTGCAATCTGCGTTTTAAGCGATACAATCTGCGTTTTAAGCGCATTAAGCTCCCTGGCGTTTGTGGTATTCGCCTTGGAAATAGCATCTGCAATGCCATTATATTTACTGATACAGCCAGAGATTGTCTGGGTGTCTGTCAGGGCGCCGGGATTGTCGCAGACTTCAGCGCGAATAAGTGTAAAGGTGTAAAAGGATAAAAGTATAAGAGTAACAAAAAACCTTTTCATTATTTTATCTTACCAAATATGCTAAACTTGAGGTGATGAGAAAAATATTAATTTTTTTGTTATTTGTTTTAATCAGTTTATCCTTTCCAAAATCGTCTAGTGCACTATGTTATTCAAAATACGTATCACAACCAGGACTTCCACCATCATGCGGACTCTTGGCTAGTGAATGCGGAAAAGATACCACTAACCAAGGTCAATGCTGTGATTCTATAAGTGAATGTAACAACACAAAACCTGAAACCTTTTCCCAACCAGCAAAAAGTACTACCACCAATACAGAAAACTCGGCTTTATGTAATGGACTCGGCGTAAACACTGCCATTGGATGCTTGATGGCTGGCGACCCCAAGGCAATGATATCGCAGCTTTTGGGCTGGGGAACTATTGTTGGTGGAGGTATTGCCTTTCTAATGATCGTTTTAGCTGGACTTCAAATAGTCATGGCAGGTGGCGATCCCAAAAAAATTCAAGCTGCAAAAGAATTAATTACCTCTGCAATTTCTGGACTGATTTTAATTATATTTTCAGTAATACTCTTAAATGTTATTGGAGTTAAAATATTAGGATTAAATAGCTTGGGTTTTAGCCTATGAGTTATCTTGCACAAATAAATATTTCCGCACCTAAAGGTTTAGAAAACATTTATAACGACTTGGGAAAGTCTAGCCCAGATCTCGCTTTAGGAGACTGGATTTCCAAATTATTACAATATTCAATAATTATCGCTGGGTTAATATTTTTTGTAAAATTAATTTCAGCAGGTTTTTCGTATATGACCAGTGCTGGTGACTCAGCCAAGGTCCAAGCAGCTACCAAAGAAATTACCAATGCTCTGATCGGTTTGCTTTTAGTGGTCTCAGTTTTTTTTATAAAACAAATATTAGAAACTGTGTTTGGAATTAAAATTCTATGAAAATATCAGAGGCTTTTGGGTCGAAATTTAGCAGTCCAGAACAATTAATAAATACTCTTTTACCAAATATTATTGGATTAGCAGCCATTATAATGTTTCTCCTTATGATAGGCGCTGGATTTTCGATGATTGCAGGCGCTGGTAACGAAGCTTCGGCCCAAGACAAGGCCAAAGCCAAGGCAGCTTTTACCTATTCTCTGATTGGCTTCTTGCTTGTTGTCTCGTCATATTTTATACTGCAGATAATTAGTACTGTTTTGGGAATTGATTTTATTAGCCCAAAATCACTTTTATGATATTTCAATTTGGCACAATTACAAACCCTTTTAAAACTTTTGGCACTAATCCAGCTTTGGCAAATGCAGGGGCAGAAGGACAAGGTTTAGTCATCCTGGGCAATAGCCTACTTAAATTTGTAATAATCTTGGCAGGTCTCTACACTTTTTGGAACTTTATTGCTGCGGGCTTTGGATTTATGAGTGCTGGAGACGATGCCAAAGCCATGGGCAAAGCCTGGGAAAAATTTACTTCTTCCCTTTTGGGTCTACTCTTTGTAGCTGGCTCCTTTGTCCTAGCTGCCATCTTTGGTAAACTAATATTTGATGATTACACAATGTTACTTAGTCCAAAAATATATACCCCATGAAAAATTTAGGAACTTTTGAGGGATTGGGGCCATTGGGAAAGATTGCTAGTAGTGATAGTGCTTTTGTTCAGTTTACAACAGTTTTTTCTACTGGCCTTGC
This sequence comes from uncultured Gammaproteobacteria bacterium, assembly GCA_964362965.1. Classification (GTDB taxonomy): domain Bacteria; phylum Patescibacteriota; class Microgenomatia; order CAZETR01; family Amesbacteraceae; genus JACRNA01. The sequence continues at coordinate 8,891 of CAYIGO010000016.1, forward strand.
TATATTGACAGTCTCTGCCGGCATTTGGTTTATAATCCAAATTGCTGGAGGGGCATTTCGATGGTTGGCCTCGGGAGGAGAAAAAGATTCTCTGCAAAAAGCTCAAAAACACATTACTAACGCTATTTTTGGCTTGTTCGTCGTCATCTTCTCTTACGCACTAATCAGTATTGTTGGAAAAATATTTGGGTTTGATATTTTATCTCCATACAAATCTTTATATGGAATTCCAACTGGGCCTATAGATCCAAATGGGCCAGGAGCGTGTCCACAAGGAGCAACATGGTGCTAGCTTCAGGTTCTTTTGATATTACAAATCCAGCAGTTAGTCCAAAGGTGGGCACGGGATCTGGGCTGGATATTTTGCAATTGTTTTTGAAAAATTTTATTGAAATTATTTTGATTGCGGGTGGAGTGGTAGCTTTCTTTATGCTTCTGATCGGTTCTTTTGAGTATATTTCCGCCGGAGGAGATAAAGAGGGAACCGAAAAATCAAAAAAGAAAATTACCAGCGCTCTAATTGGATTGGTACTTCTCTTTTGTATTTTTGCTATAATAACTTTAGTAGAATCTATTTTTGGGGTATCAATCATGAAATTTGATATCCCTGTGTTATAAAAGGGGGTGAGCAACTTTGACTAAACTAAAAAACATCATCACATCAGTATCAGCTTTAGCAACAGGGCTTGCTTTGATACCAAGTACCGTATTCGCTCAGGCTGACCGCGCTATTGATCTCACAAAAATCCAGGGTAAGTGGGGAGGATTAGCTGGCATAACAGTGCAAAGAGTTTTAGTCTTTGCTATCAATGGTATTTTGATTGCCTCGGGCATTATCGCTTTCTTTTTCTTATTAATTGGAGGCATGCAATGGATTTTGGCTGGAGGAGACAAAGAAGGCACTGAAAAGGCTCGAAAGAGGATTACCGCCGCTCTAGTCGGTTTGGCTGTCGTCTTTTCGGCTTACGCCTTGGCTCTCTTGGTCGACGCAGTCTTTGGAGTAAGTATTCTTACTTTTACTATTCCCACAATTTTGGGAAATTAATATGGCAGCAGGAGATCCGGCACAACTTTTGCAACTTAAAGATGTCTTTAAGACTGTGATTGGTGTGGCTATTCCTCTGGCGGGAGTGGCAATAGTTATCATGTTTTTGGTTGGGGGTTTTGGATTTCTAACCGCCGGAGGTGACAAAGAAGCTACTCAAAAAGCCCAAAAGACTTTGACTTTTGCTCTAGCTGGATTTATATTGGTTCTCTCGGCTTGGTTGATTATGAATTTGTTGGGAAATTTCCTAGGGATTAACTTTGACCAATTCACTCTCGATCTACCCAAACCCTAAGATATAATAGATTCATGCACCGTTTCTTTCTTACTTTGTTACTCTGTTACTTTGTTACTTTGTCACTCGTCCAGGCTGAAAGCCGTATCTATATTCCTCATCTCAAAGAAACGTTTGTACTTTCTAAAATATTACAAGCCTTTTTTAATCCTCTATCAATAATCAATGTGAAAGATGCAAAAGAATTAATAGCGCCACTTATACCTAGATCGACTGATCCTACAGGCCAAGTAAAAACTGGAGATGCACCAGATATTGCTCCTTCATTCACGGGCTCCAATCAATACAATTACGATGGCCAATGCCGGGTTGACAATGTTCGCGTCAATCCCG
>CAYIGO010000017.1:0-10269 GCA_964362965.1 uncultured Gammaproteobacteria bacterium
ACAAAAATCCATTAGGAAGTATAAATACTGGAATCGATGGAGCTACTCCACTTCCAAATTTACCATTTATGAATGGTGGAGGTATAATTTTTAATTTGGCAATTGGTTATGTAATACTATCTCTTACTCCAAAAGTCGCAGACATGATCCGCGATGCTCTCAAGGTACCGGCATTTAAGTATGGAAGCGCATTTGGAGAAGCACTCGTTGGTGCTGGCCTAATTCCACGAGCGATAATTGGCGGAAAGGCTTCACAAGTTGAAGGAGAGCTGAAGCAAGCACAAACAAACGGAAACACACCTGCATCAACATATATAGATCTGAGTGTAAAGAAAAGCGTGTATGATACTTTAGATAAGATTCTCAGTGGAAAGTAGTTTAGTTTTTGAACTTTTGTTTTGCAAAATAAAGTGCCCATGAAGAAGTTGAACCCGTCTGCAAGGAAGCGCGAGTTCCAGAAGAGTTAACATATTTTCCAATACCGAGAGCTGATAACATTATCTTTACATCATCATAGCTCAATATTCTTTTATCTTGTGGTAACGCTATTTCCTTTGAGATGTCATTAAAAACTTGTAACGCCATTCCAATACCACCGCCAAACATACAATCTACTACCGAGATCGGGAGGTTAGCAATTGTCGATTTTGTTTTCTTCATAAAAGTATCAATCATTTTTACACGATCCCACTCATCCTTAAAACCCTCGTGTGGTTTTATTTGAGATAGCTTCAGCATAAAACCTTCTGCATTTCCATTCTCAAGAAATGGATCTAGACCATTTCTTTGTAACACTGGTTTTAAAACTGTCCCATTAAACTCAGGGAACTTGTCTGTCTCAAGCATTTGATTATATTTATCAACTATTGGAGGAATACCACCGATTGCCAAGATTTTTACTGCCATTTCAATATCTGCACCTTGCGGAAAAGAATCATCGGGCGTGCTTGGGTCAATTTGTGCTCGCAACTCAATCATTTTATTCAAAATGTCCAGATTAGAAGTTAAATAAGAATGTAAACACTCTTCAAAAGACCATTCTTGGCCTCGCATGAATCCTGAGAATTTTAAGAAAAGTGGAGAGGTTTTTTCGTCACCAACGAGCCAATTTAGCGTAGCAAGGTTTCTCCCCGTAACAGAAGAGAGAACTTCTTCAAATTTATTTGATTTTGCCTTTTCGGGATCTTTCTCTGCTTTTCCACCAAATAGTGCAGATATTGCGTCAGAGTTATTTTCTTTTGATGCCAAAATGCGTAATTCATCCTCGCGTCTTTGTCTTTCTAAATTAAGAAGTTGTTCATTGTTTAACCCCACATACATTCTTCCCACGTCACGAAGATTGGCGGGTACTAATTCAGAAACTCCAAGGTAGAACTGTTTTATTTGGGTTTCTCTTGAGTCCTGACCCTGAGCTCTCTCATCATAAATTTGAGCTTCTCTTGAGAGAGTATCTTCATAGAGATTAATTAGTCCACGGTAAGCGCTCTCAACACTCTTTTGAATAGCTTTTTCGGACGAAACATTCACAACACCTGCTCTTTCAAGAGCCGAGGAATTGATGCCAGAAATCTCCGCCTTTACTTCCCCCCAACGTCGTCGAACTTCAGCTGGATTGTTAGGATCTGCAACAGATATCCCATCAATCCTTTCTCTTATATCGTTTAATGGTTGTAAAAAACCGTCACGACTCGCTGCCTCTACTACTTGAGCTTTCTCCTGTAAAAGTTTAACTACTTGTTCGCTGTTCGGATCAGCATTTCCTTGATATGCAGCCTCTAAATCCGTTCTAATCTGTGATAATGGTCGTCCCTTGTAGCTTGGCAGATTTTGCTCCTCCTCTTTTACTTTTCTTTTTTCTTTAGGTTCTTCTGGTTCTCTTTTTATCAGAGTGTCTTTAAGATCAACTGCTGCTTCTACGACGTCCGCCAAAGCATCAGCTTGTGCAACGGGAACTAATTTTTCTATAGCCTCTACTAATGGCTTTGTTGCTTCTTGCATTCCTTTTTTTACATCATCTGATACGCTTGGTGCACTCGGTTCTCTGTTATCTGCTGTTTTGAGCTTTTTTGCTTTATCTTTAATGTCATCCATCGACATGTTACCACTAGCTATCTCAATTTTGGATACCCCGTCTTGCTCAGCCATACCTGAAATTATACTACAAGTTCCCAATATCTAATACCTAATGTTTAATGTCTGGTGTTTGGTGTTTAGTATTATGCGAGTGTGTAATAACTTGCTTTTGTAGAACCAATTTTCTTTACTAATCCTCGCTCAACTAATGAATTTAGCAACTTATGAGCCTGCTGACGAGAAATTTTAAGTCTTTTTACCAATATAGCTGAGGATATTTCTGTATATTCTTTAAACATTTCCAAAACTTCTTTTTCTCTGGCGGTTGGTTGCTGACTTATCGTCATTGTTGTCAAGGCATTTTTAGACTTACCCAGTGCCCCCTGAAGTGAGTATTTTAGTCCATCAGTAAAATATTCTAACCATTCTGTCTTATCTCCACTGTCTGCTGTATGTAATTCTTTTGAATACTGTGTTCTGTCTATATCATAATAATCGTCTAAAACAAAGTATTTATTAATTAAGTAATTTTCTCTCAAAAAAATTAAGGCTGTTAACAAACGACAGGTTCTACCGTTGCCGTCTACAAAGGGATGAATATATACAAATTGATGATGCCAAATTCCAGCTTTTAGAGGTGTGGGAATATTTGAGCTGGTAAGCCACCTAAACAAGTTATCTAGCATTTGTAAGATCTCTTCTTTATTGTGGCTTGGCGGTTCGTGTTGAATTTGAATTGCACCCGTTTTGTCTCTCGATCCAATTATTACCCGTGAATTCCGGATTGATCCGGCAATTTCATCCTTGACGCCTTTCATTAATTTTCTATGTATTTCCAAAAGAATCTCGGACGAAATTTGACCCTTATTCAAATTAGTTAAATCTTTTAAGATGTCAAAATAATTTTTTACTTCTTTTTCGTCTCTATTTACAGGCACTCTATCTCCTAATAGTAGATTTGTTACTTCAGCTTGAGACATGGGATTTCCTTCAATACTATTTGAAATATATGTAGATCTAGTAAGATTGTTTCTTTCTAAATTCAACTGAAGTTCTCTGGGCAATCTTAAGGACTCAATTTGACCATACAAGCGCTCTATTTCTGTCAGATTTCTTAGTAATTTTTCAGTCAAAGTGTACTTAGGATTGAACATGATTTTATGATAGCAATTGTCAACTTAATTGTCAATATTATTGTAAACTCTGTTTTCACACTTGACTCTTGCGTGAAAAGGAAGGACTTGTTTAATTTACTTCACGATGTAGACTAGAGATACTGCCTATGGATCAACACCTTGTCCCACAAAATATTTCTTCTTATGAATTCCGTTTGGTCGGAGACATGACTCTTAAGCAATTTTTTCAGCTGGCTGGAGGCGGAGCGGTGGGTCTGATTTGGTACAATCTGCCATTACCCTTTATCGTCAAATGGCCTCTAATATTGGTTTCCGTTGGTGTTGGAGTAATGCTAGCTTTTGTGCCAGTCCAAGGCCGATCTTTTTCTGCTTGGTTACTCGCTTTTATCAGAGCTGTCTATTCTCCCACAGAATTTAAGTGGATCCAGAAGCAGATAATCCCCACAGTCGACGAAACTCCAAAAAGTATCACCCCCTTGCTTCCCCCTCTTAATTTAAGAGGGGGACTGGAGAGGGTGATATTGTCAATAAAGACCTTATTTCCAAAGCCTCCGATAATAAATACCACCCCACCAAAAATCCCAGAGGTTGTTATTTCCGTTCCTGATCCTATTCCCCAACCTATACCAGTAACCCCCGTTGTTGAATCTATCCCCGTTCCTGAAGTTGAACCCGCCTCACATACTGACCTGGTTCCCAGTCCTGATTATCCAAACATTCTCTCAGGTCTAGTTTATGACAGCGAAGGAAAAATAGTCGAGGGGGCAATTGTCGAAATAATAAATAGTGAGACTGGAATTCCAGTGCGGGCCCTGCGTTCAAACAAGCTTGGGCAATTTACCATTGCTACCCCCCTCTCGTCTGGAAAATATACTATTATTACCGAGAAGGATGGAGTGATTTTTGACCCAGTGTCAATTCAAGTTAACAATTCTATAATTAAATCTATTTTATTAAAAGCAAAATGAATATTTTACAATCAACCTCCCAGCAACACCTTGATATTGAAGATATTACTTCCGATTTGTTAATTCTTAAAGACGGATCTGCTTGTATGGTTCTTACTGTCTCGGCTATTAATTTTGGTTTATTATCTGAGCACGAGCAGGAAGCCACAATTTATGCATATGCACAACTCTTAAATTCTCTGACTTTTTCTATTCAAATAGTAATTGCAAGCAAGCAAAAAGATATTTCTGATTATATTAAACTCCTCGACTTACAAGTAGACAAAATATCGTCTCAGTTGGTAAAAAACCAATTGTTAAAATATCGTGAGTTTGTCAAATCCATTGTCAGACAAGGAAATGTTTTGGATAAAAAGTTTTATGTAGTCATACCTTTTAGTAGCCTAGAGTTAGGTACTTCCAGTGCCTTTGGAAGTCTATTAAGTCTCAACCAGTCTCCTACCCTCGCCAGACCGATTCCTGAAATCGTAGAAAAAGCTGAGCTCGCACTTGCACCAAAACGAGACCATTTGGTTCGGTTGTTTGCCAGAGTTGGTCTAAAGTCTCGCCAACTAACTACTCATGAATTATCGCAGTTGTATTTTAATTTTTATAACCGTGACCAAGCTGGTACGAAAATAAATCTATGAATACACCAAAAATAAAACTTTTAAACGAATGCAAAAATGTGCAAGATTTGGTCGCACCTCAAGAAATGCAGGTAAACTTCAATAATCTAAAAATTGGAGAGTCTTTTTATCGAACCTTGTTTGTGGGGGGATATCCAAGATTCGTAACCGCAAATTGGCTCTCACCTCTTATCAACTTTGATCATTCCTTAAATATATCTATGTTTATTTATCCTGTAGAAAGTAAATCAACTCTTGATGATCTCAGGCGAAAAATTGCTGAAATGGAAGCTGAAATTTCTATAGACTTACAACGCGGAAGAGTAATTGACCCCGGAACCCAAGCTAAACTAGAAGATGCTCTTCTGCTTCAGCAACAATTGGTCAAGGGGGAGGAAAGATTTTTTCAATTTGCACTATATATTACAATATCTGCGAATACAGAAACTGAGCTTGATCAGATTACAAAACAAGTTTCCAGCACATTGTCTTCTTTACTTATATCTACTCATACAGCCCTGCTTCAGCAAGCCGAAGGATTTAAGACTACATTACCTGCGGCAATGGACCATTTGGGTGTCACTCGTAATATGGATACCACCTCTCTGGCCACGACCTTTCCCTTTACTTCGTCCGAGCTGACCAGCAACGAAGGAATTTTGTATGGAATAAACGAACACAACGGAAGTTTGGTAATTTTTGATAGGTTCAGTTTAGAGAACGCGAACACGGTTGTGTTCGCTAAAGCGGGAGCCGGGAAGTCGTATGCCGTAAAGCTGGAAATCTTACGAAGCCTGATGTTTGGGACAGAAATAATAATTATTGATCCAGAAAATGAATATAAAACTCTATCTGATGCTGTCGGAGGTGAATATATTAATTTTTCTTTTAATTCTCCGTGTCGAATCAACCCTTTTGATCTCTCAAACCAAACCGATCACTCAGATGAAAATGAATTAAATTTAAAGATTTTGTCACTCCACTCTTTGTTTAAGGTAATTATGGGTCAACTCTCCCCATCGGAAGAAGCCCTCTTAGACCGGGCATTAATTGTAACCTACAAAATGAAAGGTATTACTCAAGATCCGGAAACCCAAAAGAAAACTCCTCCCCTAATGGAGGATTTGTACAAGGCTCTGATAGGAATGGAAGATCCCATGTCTCGGTCGCTGGCTGATAGAATTGAAAAATTTGTCAAAGGAAGCTTCATGGGAATAATTGACCAACCAAGCAATGTTGTCTTTAATAATCCATTTACTGTTTTTTCTGTCCGTGATCTAGAAGACTCTCTAAAACCAATTGCGATTTTTATTATATTGGATCACATTTGGATCAAATTAAGACGCGAAATAAAAAAGAGATTGCTAATTGTAGATGAGGCTTGGTATCTAATGCGGTCTCCTGATTCAGCTGAATTTCTATATAGTATAGCCAAAAGAGCTCGTAAGTATTTCTTGGGTCTGACCACCATTACCCAAGATGTGGAAGATTTTTTAAATACCGATTTTGGCAAGGCTATCGTTACCAACTCCTCTATTCAATTCTTAATGAAACAATCTCCCGCTGCTATAGACAAAGTCGCCAGTGTCTTTTATCTGTCTGAGGGTGAAAAACATTTATTGCTTGCTGCTGAAGTAGGTGAAGGCTTGTTTTTTGCTGGCAATAATCACGTGGCTGTCCGCGTGGTTGCTTCTCCCGACGAACACAAATTAATCACGACGAAACCCCAAGAAATATTTGATCGAACACAAGTCCAAATTCCCAAGCCTCAAGAAGATATTAAAATGCGCTTGATATCTGAACATGAATAAAGAAGAACTCCAAAAAATAAATGATCCTCAATTACTTGAGGCGCTTAAAAACGACCTGATTCTTAAATATGGATCAACAATCCCTCAAGAGATACTCGACCAAGACGAAAGTGACAAAGATAAAATCTTAGCAATTTGGGAATATATTCGAATAAAGGGATTAGATAAGAAAATAAAAGTTGCCAGTATTCAAGAAGTTACTGAGAATTATCTCCGGAATAAAAAGCCTGTAGAAATTTCGGAGGAATCATTTTCCAAACTGCGTTTGAAGTTTATTAAAAGATTATTAAAATTCAAAACCCAATCTCCAATTCTTGAGCTCCCAGACAGTGTAGACAAACTAATAGTTCTTGGTCTTACTCAGAACGAAGCTTATGATCTGATGATTGAAGTATTTTCCTCAGAACTTGGAATTACTCGAGCTGTTTTGCCAAAATATTACGAAGCTATAAAAACTATTGAGAAATTTGTTAAAAATGAAAAACTGGACACTAAACTTTCTTCTGAAATATTATATATTTTAAAAACCCGGGCCATGCCAGTACTTGTTGCTGCAATCAGAGTAAATGCAAGTCTCCAAGATCAAATTGTTACTGCCAAGGCCACGGCTGCGGCCGTTGCTTCAAGTGACATTGTTTATCAAAAAGTAGAACAGCTTATTGAGAGATGCACTCCATATATACAAAACCAAGAACAGTCAGTTCAAGAAATGTTTACCAGGCACAGCTCTGATTCAAATTCAAATGCAATATTTAATTCTATTTTGAATTATGGAAAAAACAAAGCTGTTGGAAAAGCAAGAGATGCCGCCGTAAAAAGATTTTTGGCCACTGAATTTGGTAAAAAGATTGCTGTTCAATTTTCTTCAAAGGTTGCGACAGCTGCGGCAGCTACCACTACTGGGGCAACTGCGACCGGCACTGCTTTGGGAGGACCTGTTGGATTTATTGCTGGATTAGCTGCGGGAGCAGTTACTTCTAAAATTCAAGATTTTTTTACTTGGGCAAAAATTAAAATTAAAGAATATGCTCCTGCTGCAGGAATATTAGCTGGGGCAACCATTGGAGCCGTCCTTGCTCTCGCCTTTCAGGCTCCTGTAGCAGTCTTTGCCATTGGTGGCGGTGCAGCTGGATTTGCTCTTGGTAATGCTGGAGAGGTTGGGGAATCACTCGCTAGGGGTGTAAACACATTTACGACTGGGTTAGTAGATGCTGTAGGAACAGAAATCGTTTGGCCGATTGTGACCATAATTATAGCTACCCCAATAGTCATCGCTTTAATTTTATTTATCATCACCAACTCAGCCTTGGTTGTTCCATTTAGCCAATCAGAATACTTTGGATCATTGTTTGAAAATGATGGTTTAACCAACAAGTCTAGTTGTCCCATTATCATGACTAGTAGTGCAGCTGGATCATATAACCCCATTAATCAAAAAGGCCATGGCAGTAATGAATATTGGTCAGCAGTTTATCCAAACAATGAATCTGGAAAATGTTCGTTTGCAATCCCCTCAAAATCGGGTTGTTATGCCCCAACAGTAGGTAGTATAAATGTTTGTTATGAAAAGAATTTAAAACAGTGTGATACTTATGGTTTTGCTATGGATATCTCTAGTGCCCCACCTTACAATGTTTCTCTTCCCCAAATTGACGGCAAAGATGTCCTGTGGAGCTCCAACGACGATGAATATGACGAAGGAGTTGTTGGTTGGACATATAGTTATACTGATAGCACCGGAAAATATTCCATCATGTTGAAACATGTTAATCGTGGAATGGTAAAAGGTACTAATTTAACATCAGGAACAAAATTGGGTTCGTTATATAATCAAGGAGGAACACAAACTCATTTGCACTTAGAGGTTCAAGTTGATGGGCGATATGTTAGGCCCGAAAATTATTTTTGCAACAAATGAAAAAGAAAATCATAATTATTTTTGTAGGCATCTCTTTAATTTCAATTATTTACCTTGTTTATGCTTCTAAACCAAAAACTATCGTCCTTGAGGTACCAATATCATCAGAACCAAATAAAATAAATTTATTACTTAAATATCCAAACGAAGACCAACAAGTAATCACTTTTCCCAACACGGCTCTTTCTTTTAGATTTGATGCTCCTGTTAACAACAATGATATTCTGGTCACAATAAAACCAAATATTTTAATTGATACCTATACAAGTAAAGATGGTTTAATTCTTTATCTAAGACCAAAATTTAAGTGGATTTACAATACAAATTATCAAATTACAATAAGGGGTGTCGGTATTTCAGTTGAACGATCTTTCACCCCACTGAATCCTTCGGATTCAATAGAAGTCTTTAATGAAAATCCCCAAAACTAAACTCTCACCGGCATTATTAGATGAACTAGAGACTCGTCCTTTTCCGGCACAAAGACTGCTGGAGTTGTGGCTTCATTGAATTTCATAATAATCCATTCACAACTCTGGGAATTCAGAAAATCTACCACATATTTATAATTAAAAGATATTTGCAATTCATCCCCTGTTACTTCGGCTTCAATAATACTCTCACTTTCACCCGTTTGTCCGCCTGATGCTGTAACTGAGCACTGAGAACTGAGCACTGAGAACTTCACAATATTATTAGATTCTCTGGCAAAAATACTAGCAGCTCGAACAGCTCTTAGTAATTCGCTTCTGTCCACTATCACTTGCGTTCTGAATTCCTTGGGAATTATCTTATCTACATCAGGAAAATTTCCTTCAAGTATTCTTGAAATTATCTGAGTCTTACCAGTATCAAAAATGACTTGATTATTTTGGACCATCAGATACATACTCACATCCCCGTCTTCTACTACCCGGGCCAAATCTTGAATAGTATGTGACGGGAGAATCAAAATAGTGTTCAGAGAAAAATTCTCAGTACTCAAAATTTCTTTCCGGCTCAATCTAAATCCATCGGTGGCTACGACTATTAATTTCTTATCTGTTTTGGCAAATCTTACCCCGGTCAACACTGGTCTCGATTCGTCTGCGGCTGCAGCAAAAGCCACTTCTGAAGCAATTTGTTTGATTAAGACTCCTTCAATTTTTATTGGTTCACCAGACAAAATAGGAACTATGGGAAATTCAGTAGAAGAGATTGTCGACAGAGTCGCTTGAGAATTACCACATTTTATTTTTAATTTCTCATCCTTTAATGTTAATTCTACTGACTCAAGAGGTAACGAAGATACAAATTCAGCAAAATTTTTGGCTGGCACAGTCGTACTTCCCTCAATATCGACCTTGCCTCCTATATTAACTCTAATTCCAGTCTCCAAATTGGTCGAAGTCAAAGTAACCCCGGTCTTTTCAGCTGTAATTAAGATATTAGCTAAGATTGGTAACTGGCCTTTATTAGATGTGTACTTGGAAACGATATTTACTCCACTTGATAAGCTGTCTTGTAATATAGAGATTTTCATATATATAAATAGTAGTCTTAGTAGTAGGTATAAGGTATAAGTGAATAAAATGCAAGAAGTGAATTTGAGTTTTGGGTTTTGTTTTTGTGGATTATCGCCCTAGACTCTTGTGGATAACTCGGTGCACAATCCTGTATATTTTCTTCTAATCTCTAATCTCTAATCTCTAATCTCTAATCTCTAATCTCTTATACACCGCCAATCCCCAATCTTTTCCTCAAAGTGTGGATATC
>CAYIGO010000018.1:0-9656 GCA_964362965.1 uncultured Gammaproteobacteria bacterium
TATGGACAAAAATTACGATCAAACAAAGGAAAGTGAAATATACAAAATTTGGGAGAATTCTGGTGCCTTCTCCCCCACTACCCACAACTCACCACCCTTCACTATAATAATGCCCCCACCAAATGCCAATGGAGAGCTTCATCTTGGTCATTGTACATTTGTAGCTGTATCGGACATCTTAATTAGGTTTAAGAGAATGATGGGCTTCCCCACTCTCTGGCTACCGGGTATTGATCACGCAGGTATCCAAACTCAGGTAACTTTTGAGAAGAAACTCAAAAAGGAACAAGATAAATCCAGGCACGATCTGGGACGGGCTGAATTTTATAGACAATGTTATGAATTTTGTATGGCTTGCAAAAAATCCATGGAAGATCAGTTTAGATCTCTGGGTACCAGCTGTGACTGGAGCCGGGAAAAATTTACTCTTGATCCAAACATTTCTAAGCTTGTCTATGAGACGTTTATAAAACTAAATAATGATGGTCTTGTTTATAGGGGCTACAGAATCGTCAATTGGTGTCCGAGATGCAGAAGTACTCTAGCTGATGTGGAACTCGAGCACCGCGAACAAGTTGATCCCCTGTATTACATTAAATATGGACCATTTGTGCTTGCGACAGTCAGACCAGAAACTAAGTTTGGCGACACTGCTGTCGCGGTAAATCCCAAAGATAAACGTTATACAAAATATATAGGTCAGGAAATAGAAGTCGATGGATTGCTTGGAAAATTCAAATTAAAAGTCATTGCCGATAATAATGTCGATATGAAATTTGGGACAGGGGCAATCAAGGTTACTCCTGGGCACGATCCCATTGACTGGGAAATTGGTCAAAAACACAAATTGGAAGTTAAATCTGTCATTGATTTCGATGGAAAATTAACTAGTATTGCTGGACCATATGCCGGGATGAAAGTAGCTGAAGCCAGAATAAAGGTGGTCGAAGATTTAAAGGCAAAAGATTTGATTGAAAAAATAGACGAAAAGTATTCACACTCTGTCACCGTCTGTGAACGTTGTAATAGTATTATTGAACCGTTGGTATCAAGACAATGGTTTATCAAGATCAAAAGTTTAGCCGATCCGGCGATTGACGCTGTCAAAAAGGACTTGGTCAAAATCACTCCCAAAAAATATGAATCAATGTATTTCAACTGGATGAACAATATTCGCGATTGGCCAATTTCTAGGCAGATCTGGTGGGGTCACCAATTACCTGTCTGGTATGGACGAAAGGCACAGGTGACAGGAGATCAAGTCACAGAATGGGAAAAGTTAAAATCAGGGGATACTAGAGCCAGGACTGACATATTGGAGAACCCTGTAATCTCAATCGATAAACCAGATGGGGATGAATATATTCAAGATCCCGACACCTTTGATACTTGGTTTTCTTCTGGTCAATGGCCGGTAAACACTCTTTTTGATGATAAAAACTTTTATCCCACTTCTGTTATGAATACGGCTTACGAAATATTATTGCTTTGGGTAGCTCGAATGATTATGTTCGGAATATATCTCACAGGAAAAGTTCCTTTTGAAACCGCTTTAATAAACGGAGTATTGAGAGACGAAACCGGGGCCAAAATGAGCAAGTCCAAAGGCAATGGAGTCAATCCAAACGAAGCAGTATCTAAATACGGTGCTGATGCTGTCCGCATGGCACTCGTAGCCGGAAGAGATAATGGCAATGATTTACTCATTTCCAAGCTCCAGATGGAACAACGGATCAAAGGCTATCGGAACTTTAGTAACAAGCTTTGGAATATAGCCAGATTTGTCAGTATTCAGAACTCAGAGAAAAGTGCTCAAAATAATACTGACGACAACGAAATATTAAAGAAATTGGATCTGGTAATAAAACGCGTTACGGAAAGCTTAAATAAAATGCGATTAGGTGAAGCTGCAGAAGAGCTTTATCAATTTGTCTGGCACGAGGTGGCCGACATTTATCTCGAAAAAGTCAAAGTGCAAAAAGCCAATGGCAAAACACTTGAACTTGTCTTAGACACTTGCCTTAGACTTTTACATCCTTTTATGCCTTTTGTCACAGAATCTATTTGGCAGGAACTAGGACACAAAGATTTATTAATTACCGCCTCTTGGCCAAAATGAGAAAGTATCAGATCGCAATCGGAATCGTTTGTTCTGTAATTTTATTAACAGTTGGGAATTATTTTCTAAAAAAAGAGTTTCAAAAAAAAGAAGCTGTCAAAAAAGAAGTATTTAGAAAAGATCTACAAAAATGGGAGGAGTTAAAAAAGGTCTCCCCTACTTACCGGGATGCATATGTGCAGCTTGCTATTGGCTATCAACAACTGGGGCTTACTTCACAGGCGCAGGAGAATCTGACTCGGGTGCTGGAGCTTGATCCGGGGTGGCTGGTTCCCCCTCTACTGGCGCCACTTCTTCCTTGACTTCTTCTTTGGCCAATTGTTCAATCTTGGCTATGACTTGGGTTTTGTCAGTTAGGACCTCTACTTTAGCAGAAACCTTAATATCAGAGACCATGATTGTTTGTCCCAGTTCTGTCAGAACAGTAACGTCAATTTCAAAGATTTCCGGCATTTCAGTGGGTAATGCCTCGACTTCCACTTCAGTCAATTGTTGAACCAAGATACCAAGCTTGTCTTTTTCGGCTGGAGACTCACCAATTAACTTCAGAGGTACTGCGGCTTTGACTTTTTCCTTGAGGTTTACTTGGTGAAAGTCGACATGCAAGACACTTTCGTTGACTGCATCATTGACCACCTGACGAATCAAAACTGGCCTGTCTTCCTTTTCCCCCGCAACTTGCAAATATACCAAAGTTGACTCTCCCGCTTGCGAATGCAATTTATTAAATTCTTTTGCAGAAATTTGTAAGTTCGCAGTTTTAGCTTCTTTTCCATACACCACAGCAGGAATCAAGCCAAGTTTTCGCAAAGATTTCACCTTGCGTCCGGTAATTGTCCTGAGTTCCGCTTTAAATGTATGTTTACTCATTTTTCAAAAAATCAAAACTCACCCTAAATGGTTTGTTTATAGAAGCATTATACCTAAAAAGACCCGAGGCTACAACCTGAGTGGCTTGATGAGCCTGAGAAAGCCAATTGGTCGGATAACGGATAGCCACAGAAAGTGGATTTTCCAAAATACCCGGTTGATTAGGAATATCCAATAAATATACAAATCGACGAAGAGAAGGCAAGCCTCTGGTAAAGTTTAATCCTACATCCAGGGTGCTATTGGCAGCCACATTGACAAGGATTCCGACAATCAAAAAATTAGATGTGCTGGTAATAGTATATTCAGTTTCTGATAACGGCTTGTTATTGGCTACTACCTGTGACACTTTGGCGCTTGCTGGTAAATAAAATCTTAGATAATTTTTATAATTTCCCAAAGGCCAAGCGTTGACCACAGCCTTGTTTGTCATTTGGACACTCAGACTGACTTGAGCTGTATCATCATTTAGACCAACATCGACTGTCATCTTCTGATCGACTTTTGCATTAGCCTTACTAATTCCCGTATTACTGCTCACCACGTTGAGCGTATCAGCTACACAGGCACTGACCCCAGGACAGCCTGCGGGCGCGAGTGTGCCATCCCAACCAGCTTGCCTGATATTGGGCAGACTGGTGTTTCCGACACCGGTAATAAGAAGTTGTCTATTGTCTAATTCTTCTAGAAGAATAGATCCCAGATTACCCAATTGAGTCTCGGATAAGGTCTGGATTTTTGCCAATATTGCCTGGAAGACTCCGAGATAAATACTGCGTTTTGTCAGATCTGCGCTAGCGTTAGTCAAGCCCAAATCTAGTAAATTTCTGGCGTCGACCTTCTGAGAAAGATTGTCAACCGACACCGGACCAGTGACTGCCAATATCTTGGCCATGGTTCTGGTGTTTAGACCAACTACTACCTGTACCTGTTTACCCAATTGTTTCTGGACAAACCAGGCTGCCTGAGCAGCACTTTGGGGAAAATCGGGATTCCAATTGCTATCACGCAAATACCAAGAGCTTTCACCAAGAGCCAACTTTAGGTCTTCTGGTGTATTGACCGTTCCTTTGAGAAGACCGTCGGCCGTATAGCTTGTCAACAATTGGACACTGTCTATCTTTCCTCCAGAGATTGTCAGCAAACCCAAGCCGTCAATAAATCCACCAGTAGGTCTAATTTCCTGCACATCTTGAAGTAATATCAAATAGTCAGTACTCTTACCTAGTCCCATCACGGTTGGCATGTCATTGACTACCAGTTTCAACCTTTTTACCATTGTCCGCCATTTGCTTAATTCTTGCCGGACGTTTTCATCTTCAACATTAATAATTGTCTCAGCAATCCGCTCTTGGGCATAAGACAATAGCCCGACAAAATTTCCCATGTCTTCACTTTTTCCAGACCATATTTTCATTCCCGACTCCCCCACTTCAGATAGATCAATTATCAATTTGGATAGCTCTTTGTTCTTTGGAAAATAATTTGTAATAGTCGCACACTTCTTGGCTTGGGTCCAATTTCCCAATGTCAAATTATCAAGACTACAAAGAAGTGTGTAATTAGAAGACCATACAAAAAAAGCAATTAAAAATAATAGAGATAATATTAATATTAGTGGTTTTAAAAAAAATAGTGGTAATTTGGGCTTAGTTGGTATGATTTTTTCGTGTTCAGGTTTTTTCAATTTACTTTGGTGACTTTTGTGGACAAATTTTTTTAGGACTTCACTGGCCGCATCGTCCAAACTATCCTTCTCCCCCACTTCTACTATTTCAAAATTCACAGCAAACAATTTGTGAAATTGGCGAACCAATGATATGGCCACTTCTTTGAGAGCTGTGTTTTCAGTAGACGTTACCAGTACAAATTTAGCTTTGTGTTTAAGACACAAATCCAAAAGCTGATGCAATATAGAGGTGTGATACAGTGTCTCTGCAAATGAAGGTGGATCAAATCCAATTAAATGAATGACAATATCATAGGCTTCATCGTTGATCATATCTGGAGAGGGATTTTGACAAGATGTAATTTCAAAGTTTTTCAATTCTTTTAGTTTTGCATTTATCGTCTGACCCAAGAGAAGACTGGATCGGGTCAACAGTACTCTAATATTTTTAGAAAAACTTTCGATTGTGAAAAATCTATTCATTTTCGTGTTCACCATCTAAGGTGTTATTGACCAATAAATCAGCTATCGTATTTTGTTCTCTGGGTATGTGGGTCCAAAATATTTTTAGTTTCTTGTTCTTTATAATCAATAATATTTTTTCAAGAATTACTTTTAGTTTTGCATCTTTAATTTTAAAGTTACCTTTAAGTTGCTGGACGACAAGCAAAGAATCTAATTTAAAAGAGGCTTCGGATTCTGGGTCCATCCAATCTACCGCATTTAGGACTGCAGTATATTCCGCAACATTATTTGTAGTAATACCCAAAGATACTCCATTCTGAAAGATTAGCTTGTTTTGAGAGTCGTAGACTACAAAAGCGCAGGAAGCCATCCCAGGGTTACCTCTGGATCCGCCGTCGGTAAATATCTGATAAGTGGTCATGAGAATATTTTACCGCAAATACCAAAAAAAACGTAAACAATAACTGCATTTGAGGTATAGTCCACCAGTAGTGATCGTTCATGGCGGTAATAGCGATTACCGCGAGTACAATTTTTAATGAATGTTTAAATGATTTAATGATTAAATGACAAAATATCAAAAAGAGGGGAATGCCGAGCTCGGACAGGGCTAATAGAAACACATTGTGAACTGGTTGCGGGGATAAGCGTACAAAGTTTCCCAAGCCCGTTCCAAAGAGAGGATAAGCGTGGATAATATTTAACGAATTTTTAAATAACTCGATTCTATCTATATAGGAGTCGGGGGATCCGGGAATCATAAAAGGCACCAATAAAAACGGCAATAGAAAATATTTGCGTTTTTTAATTATGATTGCTGCAATTGCCGCAAAGATGGCAGTACGGGAAAAAGTAAAAATAACTGCAGTAAAGGCAATCGCCATTGACCATCCTCCAGTCAATAACCCTGTCACAACAAGCCATCCCGCCAAGACGTTTGGGTGGGGGAATGTGGCGTAGGGCCTGAGTATCAATTCTTCCCAGAAGACTTTGGCTATATTTGGTGTAAATACATTGAAAGTTCTTTCTCCAAGCCAATACCACAGTCCACCAATAGATCCTTGTTTAATAAACTGCATCCAAGCAAGAATAGAGGTCCAGAGAATGGCTATAGAAATTGGAAATTGGAAATTGGAAATTAGAGGTTGACTTACTAAATATTTGTACAACCAATAGTACTCAAGAATACGGAGCCATTTGAGAATGGAGGTAAAGGGGGAGAGGGAAAAAAAGATATTTAGAGTAATTAGTAAGAGTATCGGAAAGTGGATCTTAATTCTAAATTTGTTTTTTATTATCAATCCAAATATTATTAAATCTGTAAGATAGAGAGTGGGGGACAGATAGTCCACTCGGATGCCATTAACCAATGCCCAATCAGGCCAAAAGTGTATCCCAAGTTGGGAAGGAAGAAGCAATAATAATAGAAAGATCATACCTTGGGGGAAATGATGACGCTTCGGTCACGACCCTCACCTGATGAGGCAGTCGTGACTTGGGGATGCTCGGCTAGGTACATATGAATTATTCTTCTTTCGGAGGCAATCATGGGAGGTAATATATAGGCTTGGTTTGAAGATAGTACCTGCTCGACAGTGGAATCAGCGAGGGACTTGAGATTTTGCTCCCGGCGCAATTTATAATCATTGACGTCGATTGTCAAATTGATCCATTCGTCAAATTGTTTGTGGAGGTGCTGGCTTACAAACATCTGGAGTCCCGTCAAGGTATTACCATGATAACCGATAAGAAGAGCAGGGTTCTCGGCTTTTAAGACGACGCTGTAATGATCACCATCGAGGGTAACTGTGACTTCAATCTTATCTCCAAATCCCATCTTGTCCAAAAATTCTTGGGTAAGCTTTAGTATCGCTTGAGTCTTGTCCATGAAGCTATTTTAGCAGACCGAGGCGCTTTATCCAAGGAGTAAGCCCACCCCAACCAGTGGCAAAATATTGTTGAACCCCCGATACCAAGGAAAACACTGTCCAATAGAGAACAAGACCCGCCGGAAATTGGTAAGCAAAAATAATGGTCATGATGGGAAACATATAGATCATTTGCTCAGAGGTCGAAGCCATGACATCATCTGGATCTGCTTTGGTCGGATTCTCAGCCATCATCATTTTGGATGACAAGAACTGGATTAAGGCGGAGAGAAGTACTAAGACACCAGGCAAAGCAAACTTGATGCCGGGAATATTAATAAGGTCTGGCTTAACCATGTTTATAGAATAAAACCATGGGGAAATCTGAGTGTTTTCGGCCAATTTATTAAAGCTATAAAGAGTTGGATTAAGTTTAGCCACTATTTCGGCAGGAGGAGTATTCAAGACCATATTAAAAGCATTGAACAAGGCTATCAAGACTACTATTTGTAATATCTGAGGCAGACACCCGGAAGCCGGATTAATACCGTTTTTCTTATAAAGCTCTGCTTGAGCCGTCATCAATTCCTGTTTTTTATCTTTATATTCTATTTTTAATTTGGCTAACTCCGGAGCAAGCTCTTGTTGCTTTTTCATTGCCTTCATACTATTCCAGACTAGTGGCGTCATAATCGCCCGGAGTCCGACAGTCAGAGTAATGACTGCCCAGCCAAAGTTTCCGGTAAGCTTGTAAAGCCACATCAATAAATTGAGTAGGGGATAAAACAATGCTGTGTTCCAAATTTCTATCATATTGGATCGTATCCGCTCTTATTAAGAGGATTACATTTCAAGATACGTATTGTACCTTTAAAGATCCCTAGTAGAATACCATATTTTTGAATGGCTTGATAGGTGTAGTCACTACAGCGGGGCTGAAAACGACAGGAATTATGCAGACTGGTTGGAAATTTCTGATAAAGCTTTATTAACCACAATGCCAATTTCTTCATGTTCCAAGTTTAGCATGGACTTTTGAGGGAAAAACAGAATATCAGTGCCTAATGCCTGTTGCCTATTACCTATTGCCTTAAATATATTTCGGCGTAATTTATTACGAATAACTGCGGATTTGGCTAGCTTGGTAGAGGTCACGACCCCAAAACGGCTATATTTAATGTTGTTTGGCAAATACTTGATCCAGAAATTTGGAAGTCTCAATGTTTTACCTGTATTATTACAAATATTTAAGTCTCTCCGGGTAAGCCGCCTAAATTTAGGCAACATAGTATTTACTTTCCAGAGGAGGTAACAGAAAGCTTCCTTCGCCCTGTCAGTCTGCGTCTCTTCATGACGTCACGACCCTTCTTGGTAGCATTTCTAGACATAAAGCCATGCTTCCTGACTCTTTTTAATTTTTTGGGTTGCCAATCTCTTTTGACCATGAATAAATTATAACACAGGGTGAGATATTAATATCTACTTGACGTATTGTGGATAAGTGGTGTAAAGATGTCTATATGGACAGACATAAAATTTGGGCCGCTGTTTTAGAAAGTTTTAGACTGATTGTTACTCCAGGAACATTTGCCACCTATTTCAAAAACACCGAATTGATAAGTAGTGTTGAAGCAGGGGAGAGATTGGTTTGCGAGGTAGGTGTTGCTAATCCGTCTATACGAGAGACTCTAGACCGGAGATATTATGGCCAGATAGTCGCCGAACTAGAAAGACTGACTTCCAAAAAATGTGAATTGGTTTTTAAAATCATTGCCAAAGCCCCAAAGACTCCAGACGACCTTCCTTTATTTGAAGAAAAAAATAATACCAATAGCGAAAGCTTTAAGCGGACTGGCTTGAGAGCTGATTTTACTTTCGATAATTATGCAGTTTCTGGTAGTAACCAAATGGCCTATGCTGCAGCCACAGCTGTGGGTAGGAGTCCTGGAGCTGCTTACAATCCACTATTTATATATGGGGGAGTAGGAGTGGGAAAAACTCATTTAATGCAGGGAATTGGCAACACACTTCTTCAAAAAGGGGAGACTGCTATCTTGTTTTGTGCCAGTGAAGAATTTACCAATGAATTGGTAGAGGCTATCCGCAACAAATCTACCGAAAAGGTCCGCGCCAAATATCGGAAAGTAAAACTTCTGATGATCGACGATGTCCAATTTATAGCAGGCAAACCGACAGTCCAGGAAGAATTCTTTCATACTTTCAATGCTATCCAAAAGGCCGGTGGCCAAATAGTTATGACTTCAGACAAGCCTCCGTCTGATATTTTAAAGCTTGAAGATAGATTAAAGAGCCGTTTTGGTGCAGGAATGATAGTGGATGTCGGAGCCCCGGATTTTGAGCTGCGTAGTGCAATATTGTTGATCAAGTCAAAACAAAGAGGAATAGAATTGACCCCGGAAATATCTCAAGTGGTGGCCGATCATGTAAAGGGGCTTCGGGAGCTCGAGGGCTTTTTGATGCAACTTCAGGCAAAATTAGATTCGGAGAAATTGTCTGAGGTAACCCTTGATATAGCCGAGCAAATTCTCAAGCTTCGGCACCCGAGAGTCTCAAACAATCATGTCATTACTCCCATGGAAATTATCAATTTTGTCAGCGATTTTTACAATATCGGTGTCCAGCAGATAAAAGGGGACAGGAGATC
>CAYIGO010000019.1:0-9629 GCA_964362965.1 uncultured Gammaproteobacteria bacterium
GGTGTGGGAGTCGGGGTGGGAGTAGGTGTGGGAGTGGGGGTTGGAGTTGGTAATGTATAAGTAATCTGAATATCAGCGGGAGTCTGTGAATCATTGGACGATTGACTTCCTGAGCTTGTATAACGTCTAATTTTTAATTTATACATTCCAGGACCTGGGTATTCGTCACTACTTGGATTTCCCAGCTGTGCTTTTATTGTAGCTGACGCCGTCGAATTCTGAATTTGTATTGGAAAATAATTTTTTCCTTCAGAACCACTATACCAATCTGACCCATTATACGTTTCGCCAAAATATTTATTTGTCCCGTCTTTAAATAGATCGACTCTTAAATAATTGGTGGCGTTGGTGGCGCCAGATATAGAAACATCGACATTAAAAATATCAGAAGAAATTGAAGCCGATGGAGTGCTGACGGAAATGGTAACCGCAAAGACCGGAAAGGCTACGGCAAAAAATAAGTAACTACTGCAAATGCAGATAAAGAGTTTTGATCCCATTGCCATGATCGATATATTTAAGATTTATAGTCGCACTGGCACATTTCTCAGAT
The DNA here is from genome assembly GCA_964362965.1 of uncultured Gammaproteobacteria bacterium. Taxonomy (GTDB): domain Bacteria; phylum Patescibacteriota; class Microgenomatia; order CAZETR01; family Amesbacteraceae; genus JACRNA01. Next base: position 554 of record CAYIGO010000019.1, read on the forward strand.
GATGAATAAAGTGTACCGTCAGCTACAGCCCTCACAGTCTTGTCTGATGAAACCATGTCAATACCTGTGTGGATTCCCCCACTATATTTATATCTGTATGAATAATCCGTCCGGCCATAACGCTGAGTAATCTCTATTGCTCCCTGCATCGGCCAATTCCAGTTTCCCGAGCCAATATTCATTCCCCATTTGTCTGTCATATTTTTTAGATACGATTCTGCACTGACCCAAGTATCGTCTTTGCGGACTTCAAAATGCAAGTGAGCCCCCGATGAGCAATAGGGATAGCCCGAATTACCCATGAGACCTATCACATCTCCCGCTTTTACCGGACCTTCCTTGACAGCATTGACCAGCGCTTTTTGGATTGTCTCCAGCTCAAGCCGTGCTTGCTCCAGTTGCCTCTGATAGAGACTTTCATTATTTTTTGTTTGTTTGAGCACATTGTCTCGTTCCTTGCGATAGACATCAAGAGACTTTTTTTGGATTTGCAATCGCTTCCTGGCATCTTCAATTAATTCTTTTTGTTTGGCATAACTGGTCTGAACCAATTGGGTATCGTGTAAATATTTACGGTTTTGGGCTTGAACTATCTGTAGGTATTTCACTTGCGAGACCAGCTCATTGAAATTCGTCGACCCAAAGAGTAATTGGAGAGGGTCTGATGATCCGCTCTTGTAAGTCTGAACTATTTGTTTTTCCAACAATACCGACTTCTCCCGAAGCTTTTCTTCCAGCTGGTTGATTCTGGCAGATACAGAGGCAATTTGTTCTTCAGATTGATTTATTTTCAAAAGAGCTAGCTTTATCTGGCTATCATAAGCGGCTATTTGTTCTGTCAGAGTTTTAGCTTGAGACTGGAGGTTGACGACTTTTTTTTCAAGATCGGCAATTTCATTTCTTTTGTCTTCTTCTACACCTGCAAAAACAAGTGACAAAGTGACAGAGAAACAAAGTACCAAAGCAAAAAATGCTTTTTTCATTATTTCAAAAAACGGACCACCGCCAACCAACCACCAATGGCCCCTATTATCACACCCATTAGAGTTGTCCCTCCCAATACTTGAAACATAAACAGAATTGGTGGTGGAAGAATTGGGATCCCAGCCAAAAGGGTCAACAAAAATCCCATAGAATAAAGAATTATCAGATATACCGTACCCCAGGCAATAATGGCTCCGATAATTCCATAGGTGATTCCTTCCCAAACAAATGGAGCTGCAATATAGCCCATACCCGCACCCATCAGCTGCATGACAGAAATTTCTTCTTTTCTGTTTGCCACCTTAAGCCCCACGATAAGCAAGATGACCAAAAAAGTGATAAAGATATGAGTACCTACAAACACAATACCTATGGTCCTCAGTGAATTGGTCCAGCGGGTAAGATTGACAACCACATCTTCCTCAAACCGAATATCATCAATGCCCGGTTCTGATTTAATCAGTTCTGAAATTGCTTTGAGATCGTTGGGATTTTTGGTTGATACTTCAATTGAGGCGGGCAACATCCCAGGTGTCACTGCTTCCAAAAGTAAGGGATCTTGCTTGTTTAGATTTTTGTAGATATCAAAAGCGTCTTCCTTGGAAATATATTTGACCTTATCAATTAAACCAGTAGATAATACTTTTGATTTTATAGATTCTATTTGCTGGGGTGTTGGAATTACATCACTTTTGAAATACGCATTGAGCTGGGGACGCCCTTCAAAATAATAGAGAACCGCTTGTGATCCGGCGGCAATTACAAAAAAAGCGCAGGCCAAAAATAAAGTAACAGACATGATGGCTACCGCAGCCAGCATCTGATAAGGGGCTCTTCGCATTCTCGACCAGGCAATATTTATAGGATTATTCTTCATACTTTCCTTTTTGATTATCTTTAGTTAATTTCCCTTTATCAAGTGTAATTACCCGCAAACTACTATGATTTACCAAATCAGCGTTGTGCGTAGCCATAATAACAGTCGTTTTCAGCTCGGTATGCACTTCTCTTAGTAATTTTAATATCATTTTGGCGGTCATTGGATCAAGATTACCAGTCGGTTCATCTGCCAACAACAATCTTGGTCTGGCTACAATGGCCCTGGCAATAGCTACTCTTTGGGTCTCTCCACCGGATAGCTGAGCCGGAAACAAGCTGGCCTTGTCCCATAGATCCACCATCTCCAATGCCGCTTTGGTAGAGCTTTCTATTTCTGGTGTAGTCACCCCCCGAAACATTAGTGGTAGTGAGACATTTTCCAAGACATTTCTATCTGCCAACAATTTAAAATCCTGAAAGACGACACCTATTTCGCGCCTATAATCAGGCAATTTTCCAGAGGGTATTTTGGACACGTCTATGTCATTTACTACTAGTGATCCCGAATTTGCCAATAGATCCCGTAGAAGCAATCTAATCAAGGTTGTCTTTCCAGAGCCTGACTTGCCAGTCAAAAAAACAAACTCACCATCGCCAATATTAAAAGTCACTTTTTCCAAGACTGGCACATCTCCAAATCTTTTTGTCAGATCCTGGGCAGCTATCATCCTTCTATTCTACTATCTTTACCCGTCCAATGTCCATAAACCAGATACCCTTAGCCATTTTCTGAGATTCACCCCAGACTTCGACCTTTTTACCTACAAATTGATCTAAATCAACAATGGATGAAACCATATACAAAGTCTGTGATGGACCGCCATCTCTAATTAATTTGTGAGTACCAGTCCCATTAGTACCATTTTTCTCTAATACTCCCGTTGCCATATCACGGAAGGTCTTTGTATCTTTAGATCCCACCTCAGTCTCGCTTTTGACCATCTGATTATTTACGGTTGTCACTCCGGAAACCCGATTGTCTTTGGACAATAAATACCCTGTTCCAGCTCCCACAGTGGCAATTCCAACACCTGCCAAGACCAAAAGAACTTTATAGTTCATATTGAAAGTATATCATAAACGCATTTCGGCCTGAACAAATTCGTCAATTTTTCCATCTAGAACATCATCTGCTTGGGAGGTTTCGACTCCCGTCCTGACATCCTTGACCAATTTGTACGGATGCAAGACATAAGAACGTATCTGATGTCCCCAGGAAGCTGCCGTTCTCTCACCCTTGAGCCTCTGAGCCTCTACGCCTTTTTCCTCTTGTTGTCGTTGCCACAACTTTGCCTTGAGCATTCCCATGGCAATTTTTCTGTTTTGTTCCTGAGATCTTTGGGTCTGACACTCGACAATAATTCCAGTTGGAACATGCTTTAGTCTTACAGCTGTCGAAACTTTATTGACATTTTGACCACCGTGCCCACCTGATCTGAAGGCATCAAATTCGAGATCTTGGGGATTTATGATTATTTCTGTATCGTCAGCTAATTCTGGCATTACTTCTACTCCGGCAAATGAAGTCTGACGCAGATTATCGGCATTAAAAGGTGACTGGCGGACCAACCGGTGTGTTCCCATCTCACCTTTCATATATCCGTAGGCAAAACGACCAGTGACCAACATCGAAATCGACTTAAAGCCAGCTTCGTCACCTGCTTTCTCATCCAAAATTTCGGTAGACCACCCTTGAATCTCGCAATATCTTTTGTACATTCTAAAAAGCATGGCCGTCCAATCCATTGCCTCAACTCCACCTTGACCAGCATATAAATTCAATATGGCATTATGGCCGTCATATTTTCCATTTATAAATATGGCAAATTCGCTCTTTTCCAAAGCTTTGGTCAATTTTTTCAAATCGGCTTCCTCCACCAAGTCCGGCATTGATAAATAGTCTTCTATTTGTTGTTTTAGAGTTTCAAACTGAGATTTTTCGTTTTGAAGAGCAGCCAATTGCTTCATGGTATTTTGGGCAGATTGGGGATCATTCCAGAATCCTTCGTGCATGGTCTTGGCTTCCAGCTCACGGATTATCCGGTCGCGGTTTTCCACATCCAATTTTTCCTCTATTTTTTGTAACCTTAATTTCAATTCTTCCATGGGGTCATTATACTAATTAGCCGAAGGTGATGCACAGAGTACGCTTCTTATTTGCCCAAGTTGTTCTGTGGGTAGTCTTTGTAATACATCTGTAACGGCATTCAGGCTTTCATTTGTGACTTTCAGTCCCAAAACCATGGGTGAATCGGCCGATCCCTTTGTAACTAGTGAATCCAGAACTGCACTAATTTGTCCTACCACCTGCTTGGTATCCACTCCCTTAATTGCAGCTTCAAATGCTTGGGGCTGAAAAATCTTTTCCACTTGCGTTTTAGCCCCCATTACTAATCCTACAGGTGAAGTCTTATATTTTGTCGTTCCATAAACCACCACTCCACCCACAATTGCTATTACCAATACCAGCTTTATCAAAAATCCAAACATTAATATAATAATACATCAAAACGAGGACCAAGTGGTAGAGACACCGGATTGGGCAATCATTTTCTCTGCCATACCGATGGTCTTGGTGTTGTAATCTGTCCGCTGGCCAAAGTCTATAAAGTGTTGTTTGGTGTGGGCGTCTGCCCCTCCACTCGCAATGGTCCCATATTTTTTTACTATATCCTCCAACTTTAATGAATCATTAGTCCATTCTTCGCCATCTTTTGTTCCAAAGAGGGTCATAGCATAGACGGTCTCAATACCGTCTAGTCTTTTTTCAACAATTATTTTTTCTAACAAATCCCATGATATTTTACTTTTGGCTGTGGAATAATGAGCCAAAATTGCCAAACCACCCGCATCACGAATAAGCTTTACAGAAGTTTCAAAATCGATATGATAGCCATACTGGACATCTATTCCTTTAATAAAAGCGTCATCACTCAAAAAAAGGACGTATGGATATTGTGACTCTCTTTGCATCATAGCCTCATATTTTTTTCTAATAATTTCATCTTTAAAGGATGCCTGTTCCATATCTTTTCTGATTTTCTCAACAACCAACAAATTTGAAGGTTTTTCGTACAATGCCCGGACAATGTGGGGTTTCCCTACCGATTCTCCCCCTGAGGCTCTTAAGCAATCCTCTTCCTTAATATCAAATCCAAGCCTCCTGAGATTGCTAACCATTTTAACCATTCTTTCTCTTCTACCTTTTTGCGCATTCTTACAATAATCCAAGAGCTGTTGGTTAAATGGGTCTACAAAAAGACCCACCATGTGCACACCCCCACATGGTCCACCTCCAAGTTCAGTTGGGAGTCCAGCTGAGATCTCTATTCCACTAATCCAATTAGGAATAATTTTGTCTTTTTTCTTCAATAAATCAAATGTTTTTTTATCAATAAGACTATCGTGATCGGTAAAAGCCACCACGGAAATATTATTTTCTTTGGCACAATCCAAAATCTCTTGATGGGTCAAGACTCCGTCCGAAGTGATAGTATGCGAATGTAATGTCTGAATCCCCATCATTATCTATTTTACTACTTATTATCCAAACTTTTCCACAAATACCAGCAGGCGAGGGTGCGGTGGGGTTTCCAATGGTCAGAAATTTTTACCAGTTTTGACTTGAAGGTTTTGGTCTTACGGTTTATTTTATATAGCTTGGACATAGCATTTTGAATACCCAGATCATCTACAGGGAAAACGTCGGGGCGGACAAGAGTAAACATGAGGATCATTTCGGCAGTCCAACGGCCAATTCCTTTAACCAACACCAAGTGATCAATCACCTCCTGATCTGTCATTTTGTCCAGTTTGTCCAATTGAAGTGTGCCATCAAGAGTTTTTGTTGCCAAGTCCTTGGCATATTTGGCCTTGGCCCAGCTCATGCCACAGTTACGCAATGCCAAATCTTCAATGTCCAAAATCAAATTAGGAGTTATTTTTTTGTTAGGAAACAAATTTTTTACTCGGTCAAGAATTGTCGCTGCCGCCTTGACCGATAATTGCTGGGAGATAATACTGTCGACTATATCTTCAAAAATATCAATTCTTGGTTTCCTGACGATCGGACCATACTTCTTGGCTAGATCGTTTATGATTGGATCACTAAATTTTGGCATAAATTTTGGCTAATAATTTCTTGGCTCGGTAGAGCTTGCCCTCGAGACTTCTAATAGGAATTTTTAGCTTTAGACTTATTTCTTTTGAGGCGAGTTGCTCATAATAACGCAGGTGCAACAATTGCCTGTACTCTGTCGGCAGCAAATTCAGACATTTGTTTACTTTCTGTTTGAGTTCATCCAAAACGATTTTTTCTTCAATAGAGATCGATGGATCAAATATTGAATTCAATTTTTCAATAGTTGGAATTATAACTTTAGATCTTCGATTTACTTGATCACGGTAATAATCGGAAAGTTTATTGAGGGCAATTTTACAGACCCAGGTAAAATACGAGCTTTTGTGGGCAAAAGTCCGATAAGACTTGAGTGCTGCCACCCACGTCTCCTGTAACACTTCTCGGGCTACTTCAGGATTTTTACTACGTTTTAGTAAAAAACGCAAAACTTTTTGGGATATATTGGAAATGCTATCCATAAAGGTATTATAAATGATATAATAAGTGGCGCGCTTGCGATAGAGCGCTTTTATTATGCTAACAGATATTCGAAACATAGCTATTATTGCCCACGTCGATCATGGGAAGACTACTCTCGTCGATGGGATGCTCAAGCAGACCCATACCTTTCGTGATAATGAGGCTGAAATGAATCAAACTACAATCATGGACAGCAATGCCCAGGAGCGGGAACGTGGTATCACTATTTTGGCCAAAAACACAGCCGTTTTTTACAACAATGTCAAGATAAATATCATCGATACTCCCGGTCACGCTGATTTTGGTGGTGAAGTCGAGCGAGTTTTGGGCATGGCTGACGCGGCTTTGCTAGTAGTAGATGCAGCCGAAGGACCTCTCCCTCAGACCAAGTTCGTCCTAAAAAAAGCTCTCGGTTTAGGACTAAAAATAATCTTGGTAATAAATAAAATTGATAAACGGGATGCCAGACCAGAGGAAGTCTTGACCGAAACAGAAGAATTATTCTTAAAGCTCGCCACACACGACGATCATTTGAGTTTCCCAGTTATCTATTGCGTCGGACGCGAAGGCAAAGCAGGACTAACTCCCGGCGATTGTCTCCTATCTGCTGACTTATCTCCTCTTTTTGATCTAATTTTACGCGAAGTACCCAATGCAGTAATCTCAGATGAGGCACCTTTAAAATTGCAAATTGCCAATTTAGATTACGATCCCCACTTAGGAAAAATTGGTATCGGTAGAATTCGCAGTGGACAAATAAAGGTGGGACAGAGTGTGTCACTACTCGATCCTGCTAAAAAATATGGAACATATAAAATTGAAAAACTCTATTCAAGTATTGGTGTCAAACGAGAAGAAGTACCTGAGGCTCCTTGTGGAGACATCGTCTCAATTGCTGGTATCGAAGATCTCCAGATAGGCTTGACTGTCGGAAATACACAAGCTGTTCCTACTGACGCACTACCCATGATCAGCATTGAGGAACCCACTTTGAAAGTTACAATAGGTGCTAATACATCGCCTCTGGCAGGCCGAGATGGAAAATTTGTGACCAGTAGACAAGTAGGTGAACGATTACTTCGGGAAAAACAGATAAATCTTGGGTTGCGTATTAATCCCGCTGATGGTGGAGCTTATACAGTAGTTGGTCGCGGAGAATTACATTTGGCAGTCCTTATGGAAAACATGAGAAGAGAGGGCTATGAGATTCAAGTATCTAAGCCAGAGGTTATTATAAAAGATAATCAGGAACCATTTGAAGAAGTGACTATCGATGTTCCAGACGAATATTTAGGTGCAGCCACGACTGAAATGGGTAGGCGTAAAGCTACCCTCATGGACATGGAAGCAGATGGTAGAGGAAGCACTAGATTAGTCTTTGAAATATCCCAAAAAAATATGATGGGAGCACGAAATATCTTACTTACCAATACCAAAGGTACAATTTTGTTTAATACTATGTCTCTTGGCTACCGTCCCATGGGACAATCTCTCGAGCAACTGCGAAATGGAGTCCTAATATCCAATGACCCAGGAAAAGCCATGGCCTATTCACTGGAAAATGCCCAAGAAAGAGGTGTCTTGTTTATCACTCCAGGAGTAGATGTATATGAGGGCATGATCGTGGGACTGAATTCCCGTGACCAGGATATGGATATCAGTGTCACCAAGGGTCAAGCCAAGACCAATGTCCGAAGCGCCAACAAAGAAATGAAAATATCCCTGACCTCTCCAATTATTATGAGTATCGAGCAAGCTCTCGACTTTATCGAAGATGATGAGCTAATCGAAATTACTCCCCACTCTATCCGCCTTCGCAAAAAATTCCTTGCCAAGACTGACCGTGTCCGCGCCAACAGAGGACAAAATTAATCACTTTTTTACTTCTAAATACGTGACTCCGCGTGTTTTTTGGTTCTTTTTTATAAACCCTAGCTTGGTTATTTGAGTAATATCGTAATGAAGTGTGCTAGGCTTGATAGCCATAAATCTACGTTGAATAAAATCAAATGAACTATAAGGATGATCACGCACTGTTGCCAATATCTCTTGTTGTCTGGGTGACAAGTCGTCTTCGGGTAATTCTACTCGTGGTTGATTCATGGTGTTAAGAATCTGTTTAGACTGAAAAACCACGGCTTCCAAAAAAAACTCTATAAAACTCGAAACATTTCTATCTGGTGTTAAGGTATCGTAATAGTCTAACCTGTGCGAATCGATATATTCTTCAAAGGGCGCTAGACCTCTAAATCCATGACCCGATTCAGCTAAAATATGTGCCGAAATTAGTCGTCCTACTCGCCCATTCCCATCGGCGAAAGGATGAATCTTTTCAAAGATAAATTGTGCCACTGCTGCTCTTACACCAACGTGATCAGTTAGATTATTAATATAATTTACCAATCCTTCCATTAGACCTGGAATTGCGATATGAATTGGAGCCTTATAAACTGACACGCCTGCTTCATTGAAAATCCCCCATTCTTCCATTCTCCATTTCCCAGCATTGAACGAAATTTTATCGAGAGTAAGTCCATGAAGCTCGCGAATAAACACAATCGATGGTTTTTTAGGCGCTCTATCTGAGTTAATAAATCGATAAGCTCGGACTAG